>CAZPQP010000119.1:4443-6264 GCA_964588635.1 uncultured Bifidobacterium sp. | reverse complement strand
CACGGTGCGACGGCCGGCCCGGTCGACCCGATGCTCAAGTTCTATCTGATGAGCCGTGGCATCCCGCAGGCCGAGGCCGAGCGCATGATCGTCGAGGGCTTCCTCGAGGAGGCGCTCGAGCGCATTCCGGATCTCCGCATCCGCGAGGCGCTCACCACGGCCGTCATGCGCCGCGTGCCCGTCTGAGCTACCGACGTCGCTGGACGACCACGGAGGGCTTGGCCGACGCGAGCGGCCCGTTGGTCGGCGAGAACGAGGCGCTCAGGGTGTAGGTGACGGTGCGCTTGCGCGCCAGCGTGCGCCCGGCGGCCTTCATCACGCACCGCACCCGGTAGATGCCGGCGGCCGTCACGCGCTTCGAGACGCTGCAGTAGCGGTCGCCCTTGTACGTCATCGCAGCGGCGATCACGCCCGGTCCGGTGGCGGTGACGTCGAAGGCCACGCCGACGCCCTTCCTCGTGTATGTCACCGTGGCCGGGCCGACGGTCAGTGCGCGGGCGCGATTGTCCTTGCGCGGTGTGACCCTGGTCGAGGCCGCACTGGCTGCGCTGGTGCCGGCGATGTTGGCGGCGGTGACGGTGAAGGTGTACGCCGTGCCGTTTCTCAGTCCCGTGAACAGGCACGTGGTCGCGCCGGTGGTGGTGCATGTCGTACCGCCCGGCGATGCCGTGGCGGTGTAGCGCGTGATCTGCGCGCCGCCGGTGTCGGCCGGTGCCGTCCAGCTGAGCGAGACGATCGTGTCACCTGCGTCGGCAGTGGCGGCGGTCGGAGCGCCGGGCGCGACAGCGGGACAGATCGCGAGAGACTCGATCGAGCTGCCGGTGCCGGCGATCGTGCTCACGGCGGCGCTGCCCGGCACGATCACGTTCAGCGCGCTCTCGGTGCCGTCGTACACCACGGTGCCATCGGGCTTGGCCGCCACGGCGGATGTGCCGAAGGTGGTGGCGACACTGCCGATGGCCGTGGCTGCGCCGCTGGCCGTATCGATCGCGGATAGCGAGGCGGCACCCGCCCGTTCGACGCCGGCGTAGAGCGTGCGCCCGTCGGGTGCGATGGCGAGGGCGTGGCCGCGTCCGCCGAGCGCGCCGGCGAGCTGCGTGGCCTGCGCGGTGCCCCGTTGCACCAGGACGTTCTGGGTCAGATCGCCGAGCACGTAGCGTGTCGCGCGGTCGGGCGAGAGGATCACGCGGAGCGCCGTCCCGGGGGCCGACAGCGGCTGCGCGCCCGAGCCGTCGGCGGCGACGAAGGCGTACAGCTGGGACGCCGCGGCGTAGAGCGTGGTGCCGTCGGCCGACACCGCGAGTCCGGTGGCCTCCTGCCCGCCCGGGGTCGCGTAGGCGGCCAGCGTGCTGCGGGATGCGGTGTCGACGACCCGGATCTTCGGCCCGACATTGTCGGTATAGGCGACATAGAGGCGCGTCCCATCGGGGGACAGAGCCACCGCGGTCGTGGCGGTCACCGCCGGTATGCCACTGCCTGCCGACAGCGTCGCCGTGCGCGTCATCGTCGCCAGATCGACCACGTAGACCGCTCCGTCGTTGAAGCCATGGTCGGCGATGTACGCGGTCGTGCCGTCGGGGCTCACCGCGGTCGCGATCAGCTGCGGGTTGAGGCCGGAGAGGTCGAGCGTCTGCGTGATGGCGTTCGTCGACGTGGAGAAGCGCAGCACGCGGTCATCGGCGGTCGTGGCGATGCCGGCGCCCGCGCAGGTGGCGGCGGCGGAGGCGGTGGAGGCGAGCCCGAGCGTCGCCCCGAGGGCGACGACGAGCATCGCCACGGAGCGAGCGACGTGCATGGGCTCAGCATACGACCGTTTCGGCG
>CAZPQP010000119.1:2802-4343 GCA_964588635.1 uncultured Bifidobacterium sp. | reverse complement strand
CACGGCGGCGTGGGCCGGGAAGCCCTCGTGGTCCGCCAGCGCCACGATGTCGGGTGCCATCACGGCCAGCGCCTCGGCGGAGGCGCGCGCCAGCGAGATCGTCTTGGTGAAGGCGAGCGCGGTCACGCCGCTCGTCACGCGGGCGTAGCCCGACGTCGGCAGCGTGGCGGGAATGCCGACCAGGTAGTTGCCGGAGCTGAACGGCGTGTGCTGGCCCAGCAGCACCTCGCCGGCGTGCTCGATGCCGGCGAGGACGGCCTCGTCGTCGGCGGTGGCCAGCTGCATGTGCTCCGGGGCGTAGAGGTTGGCGACCTCGATCGCCTCGGCGCGATCGCGCACCAGCACGGCGCCGCCGTTGACGCCGATCGCCGCAGCGGCCATCGTGCGGCGCGGTTCGGGCAGCGCGGCGAGCTGGCGCTCGAGCTCCGGCTGCACGCGCTCGATCACCTCGCGCTCCCACGTGATGAGCACGCTGGCGGAGTCCGTGCCGTGCTCGGCCTCGTTGAGGAGGTCGGCGGCCAGCAGGCGGGAGTCGGCGGTGGCGTCGGCGATGATCAGGCTCTCCGACGCCGCGAGGATCTGCATGCCGACGACGCCGTGCCGCTGGATCTCGAGCTGGGCGCTGGCCACGGGTGGACTGCCGGGACCGAGCACCTTGCGACAGGCGGGGATCGACTCGGTGCCGAAGGCCAGTGCCGCGACGCCGGCGGGGCCGTTGGCACGGAACACCGCGCGCAGGCCGAGCTCCTCGGCGACCACCAGCACGGCGGGATCGACCCTGCCGTCGGATCCCGGGACGGGCGGCACGACGACGGCGATGTCCGGCACGCCCGCGACGACGGCCGGGGTGCCGATCTGGACGAGCACGCTGGGGAACGAGCCCTTGCCGCTCGGGACGAACAGCCCCGCGCTGGCGATGGCGGTGCGCTTCTCGCCGACCATCAGGCCCGGCTCGATGTCGAAGCGCCAATCGCCATGTTCCAGCGCGCGCTCGTTGAACCGGCGCGAGTGGTCGATCGCGTGGCGGATGGCGACCTGCACGGCCTCGGGGATCTCGCCGCGGGCGGCGGCGAACTCGTCGTCGCTGACGCGCAGGCGGTTCGGCGCCACCGTGCAGCCGTCGAACCGCTCCAGCGCGCGGCACACGGCGGCGTCACCGTCGCGCCGCACCTCGGCCACGAGGTCGATGATCGAGGCCTGCAGCGCCGGATCGAAGATGTCATCGAGGCCGCGTGCCAGGAAGGCCGCGCGCTCCTCGGACGAGAGGTCGGCCCAGATGCGGACGGCGAGCGGAGCGTTCATGGCCGCAGCCTAGGCGCTACCGCGCCCGCGTGGCCTCAGCGGCGCTTGCTGGGCGGCTTCGAGGCGAGATGGGTCTGCGTGCCGGCGATCACGCGCTGCACCGACGGTGCCGCGGCGATCGGGCTGATCGCCGCGTCCGTCGGCGTGAAGAGCATCGCCAGCCGCGCACCCTTCGGGAGCATCTTCGTCGAGATCGTGAACGGCCCCTTGTCCACCGTGAAGGTGAGCACCGTCGGGCG
>CAZPQP010000119.1:0-2702 GCA_964588635.1 uncultured Bifidobacterium sp. | reverse complement strand
GCGGTCGCGCTGGAGGCGTCGGCGGAGAGGATGTCGACACCCGGGGCGAACAGGTCGACGCAGCGGCCGTAGTTGGAGAAGCTGGCGCGCCGGTCGTCCTGGTCGGTCGCCCCGACCGTGATGGCAGCGGGTGCCGAGGCGGGTGAGGCCGAGCACGCGTCCTGGTTGCTGTTGCCGGCGGCGACGACCATCGTGACGCCGTCGTCGATCACGCCCTGCACGGCTGCGTTGATGGCGGCGCTGTAGCCGCCGCCGAGGCTCATGTTGGCGACAGCCAGCGCGTTGGCCGGATGGTTCGCGGCAACCCAGTTGAGCCCGGCGATGACGTCGGACGTGTAGCCGGAGCCATTGCAGTCGAGCACGCGCACGGGGATGATGTCGACCTCGGGGGCCACACCGAAGTCGGCGCCGCCGATCGTGCCCGAGACGTGCGTGCCGTGGCCGTTGCAGTCCTCGCTGCCGTTGCCGTCGTCCTGGCCCTGGTTGACGCTCACGAAGCCGGCGCGGACGCGACCGCCGAACTGCTGGTGATCGGAGCGGACGCCGGTGTCGATGACGTAGGCGGTGACGCCGGCACCACCTGCGGCCGTGGTCGCCGCCGCCGCGGGATCCATGATGCCGTCCAGCGGCAGGTTGCGCTGGTCGAGGCGATCCAGGCCCCAGGAGGCGGCGCGCGGCGCCCGCGTGCGCCCGTTCGGCGTGACCGCGGCCGACGGGTCGGACGGCAGGCTCGTGCCGGTAGCGTTCGTCGCGGTGACGGTGATGGTGTAGGCGGTGCCGTTGGTCAGGCCGAGGATCGTGCAGGCGCGGGTGCCGTTGGTCGTGCACTTGGCGTTACCCGGTGCGGCCGTGGCCGTGTACTGCGTGATGGCGCTGCCGCCGTCGGCGGCGGGGGCGGTCCAGCTCACGGCGATCCGAGCGTTGCCGGGTGTGCCGACGACGTTCAGTGGCTTGCTCGGCACGGCGGGCACGGCGAACGAGTGGTTCAGCGTGGTCGCGCCACGGGCCCCACCCCAGCCGTCGATCGCGATCGAATAGCGGGTGCCGGCGGTGACCGCGAAGGAGAGGCGGCTCCAGGTGCTGCCCGGGGCATCGTCGTTCTGGGCGATCGTCGCGAGTGCGCCGACGCTCGTGCCGGTGTAGGCACCGAGCGTCGTGTCGTAGCCGCTGCCCTGCGTGGTGAGGGTCAGCGTGCCGTTCGACGGCGCGGTCCAGCTGTACCAGATGGAGGCGGCCGGAGCCGCGCTGCCGTGGTTCGGCTCGCCGGTCTCACGCGTGGCGGTCGTGGTGGAGCCATTCGCGGTGCCGGATGTACCCGTCAGCACCGTGGCAGCGGCGAACGCGTCGTTCGTGGCGACCGGCGTCGGCGTGAAGGCGACGTTGAGCACGGTCGAGCCGCGGGCGCCCGCCCAGCCGTCGATCGCGATCGCGTAGCTCGTCCCGTTCGTCACGGGGATCGAGATGCGGCTCCACAGCGTGCCGCTGGCCACATCGTCGTTCGCCGCGAGGGTCGAGAGCGCATCGACCGCCGTGCCCGTGTAGACGCCGAGCAGGGTGTCGAACGAGCTGCCCTCCGTGGTCAGCACGAGCGTGCCGCTCGCGGGGGCGGTCCAGCGGTACCAGATCGAGGCGGCTCCGCCGCTGCCGCCGTGGCTCGGCTCGCCCGTCTGCCGCGTCGCCGTCGTGGTGCTGCCCGTGACGGTGGTGCCGGTGACGGTGGCGGCATCCTGGAAGTCGTCGTTCGACAGGCCGGCGGCCGGGGTGGCCGAGGCCGACGCGGAGTACGGGCTCTGGCCGGCGCTGTTGACGGCGGCGACGCGGAACGCATACGACGTGCCGTTGGTCAGACCCGTGATCTCCGCGGAGGTCAGGCTGGAGATACCGTCGGCGACGGTGGTCCAAGCGCCCCCGGCAGTGGCCTGCTGGATCACGTAGTCGCTGATCAGCGCACCGCCGGCATCGGCGGGGACGTCGAACGTGAGGGTCACGCGCCCGTTGGCCGGCGTGGCCCGGACGTTGCGTGGCGCGGTCGGCAGCGTGACCGGCGTGGAGCTCAGCGACACGGCGGCCAGCAGGAGGTTCGGCGACCCGACGCCGACGCCGGTGACGACCGACGGTGTGGCGTTCGCCAGCAGCCGGCTCGTGATCGTCGCGGGCGTGGCCGAGGGGTCGGCGGCCAGGAGCAGGGCCGCGGCGCCTGCGACATGCGGCGAGGCCATCGACGTGCCGGAGATCGTGTTGGTGGCGCTGGTCGAGGTCCACCAGGCCGACGTGATGCCCTGACCCGGAGCGAAGAGGTCGACGCAGGTGCCGGTATTGGAGAACGTCGCGCGCGCATCGGCGCTCGTCGTCGCGCCGACGGTGATCGCCTGCGGCGCACGGGCTGGCGACGCGTTGCACGCGTCGGCGCCGTCGTTGCCGGCGGCGACGGCGAAGCTCACGCCGTCGTCGATGCCCCGCTGGACGGCGGCGTCGAGCGTGGCCGAGATGCCTCCGCCGAGGCTCATGTTCGCGACGGCGGGCGCACCGGCGGCGTGGTTGGCGACGACCCAGTCGATGCCGCTGATCACGCCGGTCGTGCTGCCGGAGCCGCTGCAGCTGAGCACGCGCACGGGCACGAGGCTGACGCCCTTGGCGACGCCGTAGGTCGTACCGCCGACGGTGCCGGCGACGTGCGTGCCGTGGCCGTTGCAGTCGGACGA
>CAZPQP010000118.1:0-6273 GCA_964588635.1 uncultured Bifidobacterium sp. | reverse complement strand
AGGAGGAAGCCCCCGGCGGCCACCGCGATCACGGCGGCGCCGATCGCATCGCCGGGCCGTGGTCGCCGAATGCCCGCGATCGCCATCACCACCAGCGCGATGCCACCGACGAGGAACGGGATGCCGCCGACGAGGCCGACACCGGCGAGGATCTCGAGGATCGTGTTGTGCGCCGAGTCGGTCACCTGCGTGGGGTTCTGGGTGATCTGCTCGAGCAGGCGGAAGGTACCCGCGCCCCAGCCGTGCCAGGGCTTGTCGAGGAACCCGTCCCACGCTGTGGCCCACCAGTGGTCGCGGTAGTTGGAGCCGATTCCGACGCGCACGCCGGCCTGACCAACGGGGCTGGTGAACCCCGCGCGGATGGCATCGATCGTCCCGCCGATGCCGCCGGCGCGGACGACCACCGCGATGCCCAGCAGCGCGACGCCGCCAACGGCGATCAGCAGCGTGCGTCGCGTCGCGCGGCGCGGCGTACCAGCGGGGTCGTTGCCCGGCATCACGCGGTGGAAGACCGTGGCGATCGCGGCGCCGAGCACCACGACCACGGCGGCGGTGATGATCAGCTGCCAGCCCGCGGGCTGCACGCTCTGCTCGGGCGCGGTGAAGGCCGTCCAGCGCGCCGCACGGAAGCCCAGCACGATGGCCGGGAGGATCGCGACCAGCCCGGCGAGGCGCATACGGGGCGGCGTGGGCAGGAGCAGCAGGAGGACGACGATGCCGATCACCGTCAGGCCGAGGCCCGAGCGGGAGGAGGTGAGCACCAGCGCCAGGGTGTTGACCGCGGCCACCGCGCCGCCGAGCGCCCGCAGGCGGACGTCGCGGTGCGCGGCGAGCGCGAGCCCGCCGAACACGCCGGCCAGCGCCAGCACGGCCAGCGCGTTGGGCAGCGTCAGCGTGCCGGACAGACGCGGGCTCAGCTGCACGCCGGTGGTGGCGGAGAACGAGCGGGCGATCAGCGCCCACGTGCTCGCCACGGTGGCAAGAGCGGTCAGGCCGGTGGCGAAGGTGACGCCGGGGCGCGGCAGGGCGGGCCCCAGCAGCAGCCCGAGGATGAGGGCGCCGAGGTAGCCCGACGCGAGGATCGCCGTCGACTCGGACTGCGCCGCGGACAGCGACCAGAGGCCGGACAGCGCCGCGACGATCGTGAACAGCGCCAGTCCTCCGGCCGCGACGAGCGTCGCCCGGTTGGGCAGGGCGAAGGGCCAGCGCCCCCAGGCCATCAGCCCGAGCACGACGCCGGCCGGCAGGACGGTGCCGGCGGCGATGAGCTCGGTGGCGCCCGGCGCGATGCCGCCGGCGCCGAACAGCACGCCCCAGACGGCGAGGATCACCGCGGGAGCCGCCAGCAGCACGGCGGCGGTGGAGCTCAGGCGGGGAAGCGGACGCACCTCTTGATGGTACGTGCCGAAGCGCCGAGGGTGGTCAGTGGTTGGTGAGCGGATCCGCGACGATCACGACGAGGCGTGCGCCGTCCAGCTGGTCCTTGCGCAGGCCATCCATCGGCTGGGCCACGGCGTTGTCGAGGCGCAGGCGCTTGATCAGATCGTTGGCGGCCGACTTGCCGGCCGGGTCGCTGCCCTTGTACATCACGTACGTGCGCATGTAGCTGTGGTCGGGGGCGTCGCCGACGCTGACGATCGGATACTTCTTCAGCATCAGCTGGCGGGCGGCCTCGGCAGCGGTGCCATCAGCACCCACGCCGTTCCACACGATCAGCGGCACCTCGGTGACGGGCGGAGCGGGGACGGCGACCTCGACCTTGGCCTCGGCGGCCGGCGACGCGCCGTCCGTGAGCTTGCCGACGAGCGAGAACCCGAGCCAGACGACGATCGCCGCGAGGATCAGCCCGCCGGCGAGGACGCCCCACAGGGCGAAGCGCTCGGCGAAGCGCCGTCGGCGGACGGCGACCCACGCACCGGTGTCGAGGAGGAAGGGATTCTCTGCAGCAGCCATGACGGGAGGTGCGTTCTCCGCTCCCGCCGACGTTCCTGCCGACAAGCGCCGGAAACGGCCCTGCGGACTACTCTTGTTACATGTTCGTGAGCCTCGAGGGCCCCGACGGGGTCGGCAAGACCACCCAGGCGGCCCTGCTGGCCGAACGACTGCGCACTGCCGGGCTCGAGGTCGTGCAGTGCCGCGAGCCGGGCGGGACCGAGCTGGGCGAGCGCGTCCGTGCCGTGCTGCTCGATCCGCAGGTCGCGATGGGCGACCGCGCCGAGGCGCTCCTGTTCGCCGCCGCGCGCGCCGAGATCACGCAGGAGGTGATCGCCCCGGCGCTCGAGCGCGGGGCGTGGGTGGTCTGCGACCGCTTCATCGACAGCTCGCTGGTCTACCAGGGCATCGCGCGCGGGCTCGGCGTGGCACCGATCCGCGACGTCTCGCTGTTCGCGACCGGCGGCGTGCTGCCGGCCCGGACGCTCGTCATGCACGGCGTCGATCGCCGCGACGACGAGCCCGACCGCATGGAGGCCGCGGGAGCCGACTTCCACGCACGCGTGGCCGAGGGGTTCCTCGAGCTCGCCGCGCTCGAGCCCGACCGGCTCCGGCTGGTCGATGCCCGTGGCGCGGAGGACGAGGTCGCCGAGCGCATCTGGGCGGCGCTCGAGGGGCTGCGCCCATGACGCTCTCGCTGCCCGGCCAGCCGCGCGCCGAGGTCCTGCTCAATGCGGGGCTCAAGGATCCGGCGCACGCCTACCTGCTGCACGGGCCGGCCGGTACCGGCAAGCGCGACGCCGCGCGCGCGTTCGCGGCGGAGCTGCTCGGCTGCGACGTGCGCCGCATCGTCCCCGGCAGCCATCCGGATCTGGCGATGATCGAGCCCGAGGGCGAGTCGCTGCTCGTGGACCAGGTGCACGAGCTGTCGGGAGCGTTGCGCTACCGCCCGCAGGAGGCCGTGCGCCGCGTCGGCATCGTCGACGAGGCCGATCGCCTCAATCGCGATGCGGCGAATGCGTTTCTGAAGACGCTCGAGGAGCCACCGGGCGATGTCGTCCTGATCCTGATCGCCGACGATGTCCAGCGCGTGCTGCCCACGGTGCGCTCGCGGTGCCAGCCGATCGCGTTTCCGCCGCTGGCGGCCGGTGCGATCGCCGCGCGCCTCGTCGCCACGGGCGTCGATGCGGCAGCGGCGCAGCGGATCGGCGTGCGTTCGCGCGGCGACCTCGCCTTCGCCGGCCGCCTCGCCGCCGACGCGTCCGTCGGCGCCTGGATCGACGGCGTGGAGCGCGATGTCGTGGCGCTGCTCACCGAGGGCCTCGCCGAGGACGCCGCGGTGCAGCGCACCTATGCGGGTATCAAGGCCGTCGGCGACGCCGCGGAGGCCGAGGCCGAGGCGATCACCGCCGCGCAGCTCGAGCGACTCGACAAGCTGCCGTCCTCGCGCGAGCTCGACCGCGAGCGCAAGCGCATCGAGACCGGCGGCAAGACGACGGCCGGCCGGCGCCGCCGCCGGGCCGAGACCGACATGATGCGCGCCGTGATCGCCACCGTGCAGCTCGTGATCCGCGACGTCCTCGTGGTGCAGGCCGACGCGCCCGACCGCACCGGCTCGGGCGTTCCGGTCGATGCATTGGCCACCGTGGCCGAGCGCATTCCGCGTGCCCGGCTCGAGCAGGCGCTGACGGGCGTTGACGACGTGCGTCGCGCGCTCAGCCAGCCGATCAACGGACCGTTGGCGCTGGCCGCCGTCTACGCACGCGTCGGGCTGGCTCGTCGCCGCGAGGCGGTGACGGCATGATCGTCGTCGGCGTCGTCTTCCAGTCCGGCGGCACGGTCGAGGTGCTCGACCCCAATGGGCACGAGCTCGCCTGGAACGACCGCGTGATCTGCGAGACGCCGCGCGGCGAGGAGTACGGTCGCGTCGTCCAGCCGGCGCACGAGCTCGAGGGCAAGGCGCCTGAGCGCGTCTTCCGCGTGCTGCGCAAGGGCACCGCGGAGGACGATGCCCTGCGGCGCGAGCAGCGCGAGCGCGCCGCCGAGGTGCGCCGGGTGTTCCGGCGCGAGGTCGTCAAGCGGCACCAGGGCATCAAGGTGCACGGGGCCGAGATGCCGTTCGACGGCCGCCGCGTCGTGATCGGCTACACGAGCGAGGAGCGCGTCGATCTGCGCCCGATCGCCCAGGACGTCGGCCGCCAGCTGAACGTGCGCATCGAGGCGCGGCAGGTCGGTCCCCGTGACGGCGCGCGCGTGACCGGCGGCTACGGCCTCTGCGGCGACGTCCTCTGCTGCACGCGCTTTCCCGCCCACGAGACGCGCATCACGCTGCGGATGGCCAAGGATCAGGACCTGCCGGTCAATCCCGGCCGCGTCACCGGCCTGTGCGGCCGTCTCCGCTGCTGCCTCGCCTTCGAGCATCCGGTCTACAAGTCGTTCCGCGACCGCGCGCCCGCCGTCGGCCGCACGGTCGAGACGCCGGAGGGGCGCGGCGTGGTGCGCGGCATCAACGTGCCGTCCGACTCCGTGATCGTGCGCTTCGACGACGATCGCGAGCTGCCGGTGCGGCTGGACGACGTGCGCGAGGTCGCACGCTGACGCCGAATCCGGGAGAACCCGCAGCGTCATCTGTCGTACAGTTCAGGGGCATTCCCGAGGAGGCCTGACATGGGCGTTGTCGCCGTTGGCGTAGATGGTTCGGATCGTTCGGTTCCCGCACTGGAGTGGGCTGCCGCGGAGGCTGCGGCGCACGGCCATACGCTCCGCGTCGTGACCGCGTGGTCGATTCCCGTGACGGCTCTCAGCCCGGGTGGTCTGCCCGCGCCGTATCCGATCGACGAGCTCGAGGCGGATGGGCGCGCCGCGCAGGAGGCCGTGATCGCCAAGGCCGCCATGCCGGAGGGACTCGACATCGAGCACCACGTCGTCGAGGGCGGACCCGGCGCGGTGCTGCTCGACGCGGCGGAGAAGGCTGATCTGCTGGTGATCGGCTCGCGCGGCCACGGCGGCTTCACCGGCCTGCTGCTCGGCTCGGTCGGCCAGCAGCTGACGGGCCACGCGGCCTGCCCGGTCGTCGTGGTGCCGACCGCGCACCACTGAATCCGCATGCGGTGCCCGGTGCGAGACGCGGAGCCACTGCGTGGCTGAGGTGCGTCTCGGCCTGCGCGCGAACGCGCTGCAGTTCTCGCTGCTCGTCGCGCTGAACGCCCTGGTCGGGTCGATGGTGGGCCTGGAGCGGAGCGTGATGCCGCTGATCGGCGAGCGCGAGTTCGGGATCGCCTCGAAACTGGCGATCCTCGCCTTCGTGCTGGCCTTCGGCATCAGCAAGGCGATCACGAACCTGTTCTCCGGCAGCCTCGCCGAGCGCCACTCCCGGCGGCGGATGCTGATCGTCGGCTGGCTGCTCGCCCTGCCCGTGCCGCTGCTCGTCGGCCTTGCACCGTCGTGGGGCTGGATCGTCGTCGCCAACCTCTTCCTCGGCGTCAACCAGGGGCTCGCCTGGTCGATGACCGTGGTGATGAAGATCGACCTGGTTGGTCCGGCTCGGCGGGGCCTGGCGCTGGGCCTCAACGAGGCCGCCGGCTACATGGGCGTCGCGCTGATGGCGCTGGCCTCAGGCGCGCTGGCCGCCGTCTACGCTCCCCGCGAGGTGGTCTGGGTGGGGGCGCTGCTCGTCGCCGTCACGGGGCTCGCCGTCTCGGTGGCCCTCGTCCGCGACACCGGCGCGCACGTTCGGCTCGAGCAGCGGGCGCACGGGGTCGCCGGGCGGGCCCTTGGCCTCGGCGGCGCGATCGCCGAGGCGACGTGGCGCAACGGACCGCTGCGCGCGTCGTGCCAGGCCGGACTCGTCAACAACCTCAACGATGCGCTCGCCTGGGGGCTGGTGCCGCTGTACCTCGCCGCGCGCGGTGCGGCGCTCCGCGAGATCGCGATCGTGGCCGCCGCCTATCCGCTGGTGTGGGGCGCCGGGCAGTTGGTGACGGGCTGGCTCAGCGACAGCGTCGGCCGCAAGCCGCTGATCGTGCTGGGCATGCTCGTGCAGGCGATCGCCCTCGGCGTGCTGGCCCTCGGCGGCGGTGCGTTCGGCGCCGCGCTCGTGGCCGCCGTGCTGCTCGGCGCGGGTACGGCGATGGTCTATCCCACGCTGATCGCCGCCGTCTCGGACAACACCCAGCCGCGCGATCGCGCGCGGGTCGTCAGCGTGTACCGCTTCTGGCGGGACTTCGGCTTCGCACTCGGCGCGGTGCTCGCGGGCGTGCTGACGGATCTCATCTCGGCGCAGGTGGCGATCGTCGCGGTGGCGGCGCTCACGGCCGCCAGCGGACTCTTCGTCGCGGCGAC
>CAZPQP010000117.1:0-6284 GCA_964588635.1 uncultured Bifidobacterium sp. | reverse complement strand
ATGAACGTGATGCCCAGCTCGCGCTGCAGCGCGCGCAGCTCGACGCGCATCTTCAGCTGCAGGAGACGGTCGAGACCGCCGAGCGGCTCGTCGAGCAGGATCGCCTTCGGGCGCGTCACGAGGACGCGGGCGAGCGCGACGCGCTGCTGCTGGCCGCCGGAGAGCTCGCGCGGCTTGCGGTCCATCATCTTGGTCAGGCCGACGAGCTCGATCGCGGCCTTCGCCTGCTCCTCGCGCTCCGCCTTGTCGACGCCCTGCATCTTGAGGCCGAACGCGACGTTGTTGAGAACCGACTTGTGGGGAAACAGCGCGTAGTGCTGGAACACCGTGGTGATCGGGCGCTTGGCCGGCGAGACGCCGTTCATCAGCTCGCCGTCGATCGTGACGGTGCCGCTCGACGGCTCATCATGGCCGGCGATAATGCGCAGCGTCGTCGTCTTGCCGCAGCCCGAAGGTCCGAGGAAGACGACGTACTCGCCGTTCGCGATCTCGAGGTTGACGTCCGAGACCGCCGTGACGTCGCCCGGGAAGATCCGGTACACGTCTTTCAGTACGAGCCCTGTATCACTCACCCTGTTTCCCGTTTCTCTCTAGTTCAGATGTGGAGGGGGCGACCGAAGTCGCCCCCTCCGGGTACTGCCGATCGAACGAACGCCTTAGGCGCTCTTGAACTCCTGCCACTTCTGCGACACGTAGTCGGACTCGTCCATGTGCGAGTTCCACGTGTTGAAGTTGCCGCAGCGATCCTCGTAGGAGCCACCGTCGCGCTTGGTGCCCTCCTTGATCGTCGGCTGGCCGAACGGGTCGTTGAGCACCTTCGACGCGGGCTCGCCCTGGAGCCAGAAGGCGTCCTCGGGGCTACCGGCGCCGAGGCCCTGGGCCGTGGCGTCGATGACCGCGTTGTAGTAGCCCTGGAGGCCCATGTTGCCGGCCGGGCCGTTCGTGTTCCACCAGTTGACGTACTCGAGGGCCGCAGCCTGCTTCGAGGCGTCCTCGGCCACGTGCGAGGCGATGGCGTTGCCGCCGCCCCAGCCGCGATAGCCCTCCGACGGCGCGGCGTAGCGCACCGGGAAGTCCTGCGCCTGCAGGAGCGAGACGGCCGGCGACCACATGGACTCGACGAGAACCTCGCCGGAGCTCATGAAGTTGACCGACTCCTCGAAGGTGGCCCAGAAGCCACGGAACTGGCCCTGCTTCTTGAGCTCGATGAGGTACTTCATCAGCTCGTCGATCTCGGCCTTCGTCATGTTGCCCTTGTCGACGAAGGTGACCTGGCCAGCGGCCTCAGCGGCCATGGCGAGGTCGATCAGGCCGATCTCCGGGTCGTCGATGATGGCGACCTTGCCCTTGAGCTGCGGATCCACGAGGATCGCCCACGAGGTCTGCTCGCCGAGCTCCTTCTCGTTGTAGCCGAAGGCATCGGAGTTGTGGTTGGCCGGGACCAGCGTGATGAAGTCCGTCTTCTCCTCGCCGGCCAGCGTCTTGTTGTCCTTGGCGAACAGCTTGCGGAACGGGGCGTCGCCCTGTCCCGGGTTGTTGCCCTCGGCCAGCGCGCCGTCGGTGATCAGCGGCGAGATCTCGCTGAAGCGAGTCATGGCCGACGTGGGGATGGCCTGCAGGTTGCCGGCCGGCCACGTCTGATCGAGCTGATGGTAGTAGCCCGAGAAGATGTCGAACGAGTCGGGCTGCGTCAGGACGATCTGCGTCGTCTCCGGCGTGCTCTTGATGGTCCACTCGATCGTGACGCCCGGGTGGTCCTTCTCGTACATCGCCTTGATCGGGTCGCTCTGGTCGACGCCGATGCCCAGGACGCGGAGCGTGCCCTGGTAGGCGGGCACGTCGGCGGCCGTCGACGCGGCAGCAGCCGTGTCAGCGGAGCTCGACGACGAACCCGAATCACTGCCACCGCACGCAGCAAGCGCGCCGGCGGCGGTCAGGCCGATACCGGCAAGGCCGGCGTTCCTGACGAACTGGCGACGATTCATGCGGCGCATGTCGTCGGATTCCGAACTGCTCATCCGTTCCCCCTGTGGTCTCTGTGATCGTGGACGATCACACTTTCTCCTCTACCGCGGGCCTGAGGTTGCAGAACCCATCGGTGAACAGAGGTTATAGGCGGCAGCGGACGAAGTGTCAAACCCGTCGTCCCGCTCACAGAGGGGATTCCGTCAGAGAGCGAACCCCATTGCGGCCGCGCTTGCGCCGCCGGATGCGGGTACGGTTCCCGTCATGGCCACGCTGCTCCTGCGCAACCTCATCTTCGGCGACTCGCCCGCGGGCGAGACCGGCGACCTCCTGATCCGCGATGGCGCGATCGTCGAGCGCGGGCCCGCGCTGACCTTCGCCCCCGCAGACGAGGCCGAGGCGGACGAGCATGAGGAGTTCGATGCCGCCGGTCTGACCGCGCTGCCGGGCGCCATCGATGCGCTCGCGCCGATCGGCGCGCCGCGCGGCGCAGGGGCGCCGGCCGATGATCTCGGCTCGGGCACGATCGCCGCAGCGCGCGGCGGCGTCACCACGGTCGCGGTGCCGCTGGTGCCATCCGACCGCGAGACGTGCGACGTCGCCTTCCACGACGCCGAGCGGCGCGCCAGCGGCGCGGTGTTCATCGACTACGTGTTCCTCGTCGGTCTCGGGCAGCCGCTTCCCGACACGCCGGAGCGCATCCGCGGCGTCGGGTACCACGTCGGCTTCGGCGGCGCGTACCTCGATCTCGACGTCACCTACCAGGCCGGCACGGCCGGCCCCGGCGCCCACCTGCGCGTCGCCGCGCTCGGCGAGGTGCCGATCACGGTACGCCTGGCCGGACGTCTCGCGGGCGCGGGGGAGAAGGCCCGCCTCGAGGCGCTCACCGGTCTCGCGGCCCTGTCCGACATCGCCCCGCACGTGCTGCCGATCGCCAGCGCCGCGGCCGTCGAGGCGCTGCCCGCCACGATCGCGACGGGCTCGACGAGCATCGTCCACCTCTGCCTCGAGGAACTGCCCTTCACCATGCGCACCGCGCCCGCACTCGGCACGGCGGAGGATCGCGAGGCGCTGTGGGCCGCACTCGCCGACGGCCGCCTCGAGGGCGTCGTCAGCGATCACCGCTCCGAGCCGCTCGACGGGGACAGCGACTGGGTCGGCGTCGCGTCGCTCGAGCTCTTCGTGCCCGCGCTCCTGTCCGCGGGCGTCGCCACGGGGCGCATCGACCTGCCGACGCTGTGCTCCATCATCGGCGAGCGGCCGGCGCGGCGGCTCGGCATGTGGCCGAAGAAGGGCTCGCTGCAGGTCGGAGCCGACGGCGACGTCGTGCTCGTCGATCCGTCCGCGGTGTGGACCGTCGATCCCACGCAGCTGGAGGGCCGTGGCAAGGCGCCCGCGTGGCACGACCTCGAGCTGACCGGTCGCGTCGTCCATGTCTTCTCGCGCGGTCAGCAGGTCGTGAACGACGGCTTCCCGCTGTTCCGGCCCGGCCGCGGCCGCCCCGTCTGAGGCCTAGAGCGGCAGCTCGGGCTCGCCGGCCGTCCAGCCGCCGTCCACCGGCAGCACGACGCCGGTGATCAGCGACGCGGCCGGGGAGCACAGGAACGCCACCACGCCGCCGATGTCACGCGGCTGGCCGACGCGCCCGAGCGGGATGCGCCGGATCGCGGCGGCATGGACCTCCGGGATCTCGAGCATCGGCGCCGCCATCGGCGTCCAGATGAACGTGGGGCAGACGGCATTGACCGTCAGGCCGTGCTTGGCCCAGTCGATCGCGAGGCTGCGGGCCATCGTGGCGACCGCGCCCTTCGACATCGAGTAGCCCGCCTGGCTCGGCAGCGAGACGAGACCCGCCTGCGACGAGATCAGCACGATCGAGCCGCGGCCCGCGGGGATCATCGACCGCGACGCCGCGATCGCCCAGTTGAACGAGCCCTTGACGTTGACGGACCAGAGCGTGTCGAGATCCTCGTCCCTGACCTCCTCGGCGGTGACGTTCTCCGTCAGCACGCCGGCGCAGGTGGCGAGGAACGCGATCGGGCCGAGCTCGGCCACGATGCGCTCGGCCGCCGCGTCGACCTCGGCGCGCGAGGACACGTCGCAGCCGATCGCCAGCGCTCTGCGGCCCAGCGCCTCGATGAGCGCGACCGTCTCGGCGCAGCGGTCGGCGTCGCGGTCGACGCACGCCACGTCGGCGCCCTGCTGGGCGAGCGCGACGGCCGCGGCCTGGCCGATGCCCTGTGCGGCACCGGTGACGACGGCGACGCCGTCGGTCTGGAACGAGACGGCGAGGTCTGCCTGGTTCATCGCGCTTCCTCCTGCAGTCGGGCGAGGCGGATCAGCCCCGAGTAATCGAGCACGCCGAGCTCCTCGGCCTGTGCCTCGTGGTAGATGGACGTCGCGGCCTCGATCAGGCCGGGGTCGAGTCCCATGCTCGTCAGGAACTCCTCGGACAGCTCCATGTCCTTGGTCATCAGGTCGAGCGTGAAGAGCGCCTCGTAGCCGCGGTTCGACGGATGCGCATCGTCGACGCCGAGGCCGGGGTAGCGCGCGCGCATGACGCGCGAGTCGCCCGTCGAGCGCGACAGGATGTCGAACAGCATCGCGTCGGACAGTCCCGCGCGACGGCCGGCGGCGAGCGACAGGCAGAGGCCCGCCATGTGCAGGCCGGCCAGCATGTTGTTGCAGAGCTTCGCGGCCTGGCCGGTGCCGTGGCCTCCGGTGTGGACGACGAAGGCGCTCCACGCCTGCGCGATCGGCTCGAGCGTGGCGTAGGCCTCGTCGGAGCCGCCGATCATCGAGGTCAGCGAGCCGGCCTCGGCGCCGACGGGACCGCCGGACAGCGGGCAGTCGGCCACCACGATGCCGGTCGGCTCGAGCTCGGCGGCGAGCTCCTGCGCGAGCGCCGGCGGGCTCGTGGAGACGTCGGCCAGCAGCGCGCCGCGGGGCAGCACCGGCGCGGCCTCGCGGGCGACCTGCCCGACGAGGGCGACCGACGGCATCGACAGCAGGAAGACCTCGGCGTCGCCGCAGATGTCTGCGATCGATGTGGCGGAGGCATCGGCGCCGATCGCGGCCGCGTACTCCATCGCCGTGGGGACGGGGTCGTAGACCCGCACCTGATGCCCGGCCTCGACGAGATGGCGCACCAGATGGCGGCCCATGGTGCCGACACCGGCGAACGCGATGCGCGTCATCGTCAGTCCGTGCCGACGGGGATGAACGGACCGGCGCGATGCACGAGCCCCGGCAGATCGCGACCCATGACGCCGCCCAGCCACTCGCTGACGCGGATCAGCTCGTCCAGATCGACGCCGGTCTCGACCCCCATGCCGTCGAGCATGTAGACGAGATCCTCGGTGGCGATGTTGCCGGTCGCGCGCGGCGCGAACGGGCAGCCGCCGAGGCCGCCGATCGACGAGTCGAAGATCGTCGCGCCGGCCTCGAGGCCGGCGGCGGCGTTCGCGTACCCCGTGTTGCGCGTGTTGTGGAGGTGCAGGCCGATCGGCGTGCCCGGCACGGCCGCCAGCGCGGCCGGCACGAGCTGCGCGACCTGCGTCGGCACGCCGACGCCGACCGTGTCCGCGAGGATCACCTCGTCGGCGCCAGCGGCGACGGCGATGCGCACGTGCTCGACGACGAGGCCCGGATCGACGGGGCCCTCGAACGGGCAGCCGAAGCTGACGCCGAGCGTCATCGTCGCGCGCTTGCCGGCGGCCTTCGCGCCCTCGACGAGCTGCTGGCAGATCGCGGTCGCCTCGTCGAGCGTGACGTTCTGGTTCTTGCGGCAGAACGTGTTCGTCAGCGGGTACGCCACGTGGACCTCATCGACGTCCGCGGCGAGCGCGTCGTCGAGGCCGCGGCCGTTGAGGATCAGGCCGGCGTAGATCACGCCCGGTCGACGGTTGATCGTGCTCATCACCTCGGACGCGCCCGCCATCCGGGGCACGGCCTTCGGATTGACGAACGACACGGCCTCCACGCGGGGCAGGCCCGTCGCGGAGAGGCGATCGACGAGCTCGGCGCGCTGCGCGGGCTCGAGCTGGACGGGGTCGTTCTGGAGCCCGTCTCGCGGGCCGACGTCACAGAGCGTGATGCGCATGGATCCTCCGGTCGGAATGACGGCAAGCATACCCGGCACTCCGGGAAATCCAACGTTCGAGGCAGTATTCTCCCGGCATGAGCACCGCCGCCTACGCCCCCGCCAACGTCGTCCGCGATCTCCAGGAGCTGGCCGCCCTCACCGGCGGCCCCGACGGCGCCCGGCGCCTGGCGTGGACGGACGACTGGGTGAAGGCGCGGGACTTCCTGCGGGCCAA
>CAZPQP010000116.1:0-6314 GCA_964588635.1 uncultured Bifidobacterium sp. | reverse complement strand
TCTCGTCGGGGATCGTCGCGCGCATCTGGTCGAGGATCTCCCAGATCTCCTCGCGATCGATGCGGACCTGATCCGTCAGCGGGACGGCTTTGGCGTTGTGGACCAGCTCGTCGAGCTTGTCAATGAGAACGAGGACATCCATGAAGACTCCTTCACATGCTACGTGACGTCGGATGGTCGTCGAACCAGCGGACGACACACGGTGGAACGAGATTCTCGACGGACCCGCCGAACGCGGCGATCTCGCGGACGCCGCTCGAGGAGACGAACGAGAGCGGACCCGAGGCGGCCAGGTAGACCGTCTCGATCTCCGCTGCGAGGTGGTGGTTGAGCTGCTGCATCTGGAATTCCCACTCGAAGTCGGAGACGGCACGGAGCCCCTTGACCAGCGCGCACGCGCCCTTGGCCCGCGCGAACTCGACGACGAGATCCGTGAACGTCTCCACGCTCACGTTCGGCACATCTGCGAGTGATTCTTGCAGGAGCGCCACCCGCTCGTCGGCCGGGATCAGCGGCTCCTTGTGCTTCGGGCGGCGCACGACGCCGACGACGACGTGATCGAACATCGTCGAGGCACGCTCGATGATGTCCAGATGACCGAGCGTGACGGGGTCGTAGGACCCCGGGCAGATGGCGATGCGCTGGCTCATGCAGCCCCAAGGATGACGATCCGGGCGGCTGCTATGCGGCGGTTGTAGCGCTCGACGAGGCCGGGAACCTCGAATCCGCCGTTCGCCGCCGTCTCCACGACCACGCGGCCACCGGGGGCGAGCGCCCGCGGGAGCAGCTCCGCCAGTGCCGGTGCGAGCTTGGACACGGACTCGTAGGGCGGGTCGACGACGATCAGCTCGAACGTCTCGCCCGCCTCCACGAGCCGCCTCAGCGTGGTGAGCGCGTTGGCCTTGTCGATCGTGGCGCGCTCGCGCTCGCCCAGCTCGGCGATGTTGGCCTTGATGGCGGCGAGCGCCTGCGCGTCGCGCTCGACGAACAGGCAGTGGGCGGCGCCGCGCGACAGCGCCTCGAGCCCCATCGCGCCAGAGCCGGCGAAGAGGTCGAGCACGCGCGCCTCCACGACGACCGCGCCGAGCGACGAGAAGATCGCCTCGCGCGCGCGATCGGAGGTCGGCCGCACGCCCTTCCCCGGCGGAACGGCGAGTCGGCGCGAGCGGTGCTGGCCGGCGACGATGCGCACGTCACGCCCGCCGCAGGGCCGCGATCAGCTCGCCGAAGCGCTCCTCGGCGGCCTGCTCGAGGATCGCGTCGCCGCCCTCGCGCAGCAGCCGCGCCGCGTCGTCGCGGGCGCGGTCGAGCAGCCGGCGATCGCTGTGCAGGCGCGCGTAGCGCAGATCGGTGCGGCCGCTCTGGGCCTCGCCGAGCAGGCGGCCCTCGCCGCGCATCTCGAGATCGATCTCGGCGAGCGCGAAGCCGCTCGTGTGCTGCACCAGCGCGTCGAGGCGCGCACGCCCCTCGGGCGTCGGCTCGGCCGAGCTGTAGAGCAGGCAGAACGACTGCTCCTGGCCGCGGCCGACGCGGCCGCGCAGCTGGTGCAGCTGGGCGAGGCCGAAGCGATCGGCGTCCTCGACGACCATCACCGAGGCGTTGGGGACATCGACGCCGACCTCGATCACCGTCGTGGCGACGAGGACATCGACCTTGCCGGCCGCGAAGTCGGCCATCACGCGTTGCCGGTCGGCAGCCGGCAGCTGCCCGTGCGCACACGCCACGCGGAGCTCCTTGAGCGGCCCCGTCGCCAGGCGCGCAGCCTCCTCCTCGGCGGCGCGAGCCTCGACCTCGGGGTTCTCCTCGACGAGTGCGCACACGACGTACGCCTGGCGGCCCGCCTGCACCTGCTCGACGATCCAGCGGTAGCCGTCCTCGCGCTTGGCCTCGGGCACGACGCTCGTCTTGATCTCCTTGCGGCCCGGCGGCAGCTCGTCGATGACGCTCAGGTCGAGGTCGCCGAAGGCCGTCAGCGCCAGCGAGCGCGGAATCGGCGTGGCCGTCATGTGCAGCACGTGCGGGACGGGGCCGTCCGACTTCGCGAGCTTCGCGCGCTGGGCCACGCCGAAGCGGTGCTGCTCGTCCACCACGAGGACGCGAAGATCGGGGAACGCCGTGTGCAGGAGCGCGTGCGTGCCGATCGCGATCAGCGGCTGCCCCGCCTCGATGCGCTGGCGGCGCAGACGGCGCTCGCGCTCGGGCACGTCGCCGGAGAGGTACGCGATCTCGATGCCGAGCGGCTCGAGCAGGCGCTCGGCGCCGCGCAGGTGCTGGAGCGCGAGGACCTCGGTCGGTGCCATCAGCGCGCCCTGTCCCCCGGCCTCGACCGCGCGCACGAGCGCGGCGAACGCCACCGCGGTCTTGCCGGAGCCGACGTCGCCCTCGAGCAGGCGCTGCATCGGCTGGTCGGAGTCGAGGTCGCGCTCGATCGCCTCGAGCGCGCGGGCCTGCGCGGTCGTGAGCGCGAACGGCAGTGCGGCGAGGTACGCCGCCGACAGCGCCGCAGGTGCACCGAGCGCGATCGCGCCGGCGCGGTCGTCGGCCTCGCGACGGTGGCGCAGCAGGGCGAGCTGCAGGAGCAGGAGCTCCTCGTAGGCCAGGCGCCGGCGCGCGGACTGGAATGCGTTGCGCGTGCGCGGCTGGTGCCCGGCCTTGAGCGCGTCGCGGCGCAGCGGCAGCCGGTGGCGCAGGCGCAGGTCGACGGGCACCGGATCGGGCACGCCGTCGATCAGGTCCGTCAGCGCCTCGGAGACGAGGCCGCGCAGGACGCCCGTCGAGATCTGGCTCGACGCGTGGTAGACCGGGATCAGCCCCGGCCCGACCTGCACGCCGTCGGGATCGTCGAGCACCTCGTGGCTGCGCACCGTCAGCTCGGCGCCGCGCGCACCGACCTTGAGCGCGCCACGCGCAACAAGGCGCGTGCCCGGCTCGAGCGTCCGCGCGAGATGGCGCTGGTTGAACCACGTCAGCGCCAGCTCGCCCGTGTCGTCGGACAGGCGGGTCTGCAGGATGCGCAGACCGCGACGACGGGTCGGGCGCTCGGTGATCGAGCCGATCCGGCCGATCACCGTCACCTCCTCCTCCCCGCTCAGGATCGCCTCCGCGATGGTCTGCTGCGCGGTGAGGTCCTCGAAGCGGAACGGCAGGTCGTCGATCAGGTCGCCACGCGTCTCCACGCCGAGCGCGCGCAGGGCGGCGACGCGCTTGGCCGGACCCGTGATCGGCTGACCCAGCGCGAACAGCCGCGGCGCGGTCCGCAGACGCGCCGGCGCGACCAGCTCATCGACTCCGGGGAAGGGCGCCAGCACATGCTCCATTGTCGCGGACGAGGCCTCGGGCGTGGATCTGCGAGACTCGCGCCATGCCGCGCGCGATCGCAGTCGACTGGTCGGGAGCAACGACGGGCGAACGCGCCAAGATCTGGATTGCCGAGGCCGTCGACGGCGAGCTGCAGACGCTCGAGAGCGGCCGCACCCGCGCCGAGGCGATCGCATGGGTCTGCGAGCGGCGGGCGGAGGTGCCGTCCTGTGTGGCGGGCTTCGACTTCTCGTTCTCGCTCCCCGCGTGGTTCCTCGACGCGCACGGGTGCTCCTCGGTGGACGATGCCTGGGCGCTCGTGACCGAGCAGGGCGAGACCTGGCTGGCCGACTGCCCGGCGCCGTTCTGGGGGCGCCCGGGACGCAAGCGCGGCGACGAGCCGCAGCTGCGCGGCTGCGAGCAGGGCTGGAACGTGCGCGGCATCGTCCCCAAGAGCGTGTTCCAGATCGGCGGTGCCGGTGCGGTCGGCACGGGCACGCTGCGCGGCATCCCCTTCCTCCCCGCGCTGCGCGAGGCCGGCTGGTCGATCTGGCCGTACGACGCGCCGACCGAGCATGTCGTCGCCGAGATCTGGACCCGGCTCCTGACGGGGCCGGTGGCGAAGTCCTCGGCCGACGGGCGTCGCGACTGGCTGCGGGCGAATGCGAGCCTGCGGGGTCGTCTCCTGCGTGCGGCAGCCGCTTCTGAAGATGCCTTCGACGCCGCCGCCTGCGCCATCGTCCTGTCGCGCTGTGACGACCTCGACGCGACGCTGGACGTCCCACCTGCCGGCGATCTGCGCGAGGGCGCGATGCTGACGCCGCCCAGCGTGCTGGACCGCTGATCCTGCCCTACGCTTCCGCCATGGACATCGGCGAGGAGCGCGAGCGGATCATCGTGGAGCCGGCGACGTCGCCGATCCCGCAGGAGACGCCCGCCCCGGAGCGCATGCCCGAGCCGAAGCCGGAGCCGGCGCGCGAGCCCGACGCCGAGCCCGTCCCCGCATGACCGAGCACGACTTCGTCGTCCCCGACCTCGTCGAGCCGATCATCGGCTACCGCTCCTGGACGATCCGCGTGCATCCGTCCGGCGAGCCGCGTCTCTGCTCGCCCTACCGGCGCTCGATCTGGGAGCCGCGCCGGCCGGAGACCGCGCGCTGCGGCATCGGCGACTGGTCGTCACCGCTCGCCGTGCGCCCCGTCTCGCACGCCCCGCGCGGGCACGCCGCGCCGGCCGAGGGCTGCACCTGCGGCGTCCACGCGTGGGCATCCGAGGGCAAGATGCTGCTGGACACGGCCGACGCACGCGGCCTGCGCGCGGTCTCGGGCGCGGTCGCGCTGTGGGGCGAGGTTCTGCGGCACGACAAGGGCTGGCGCGCCGGACACGCCTACCCGCACGCGCTGCGCGTGCACGCCGCCACGACGGACGGCCTCTGCTTCGTCTTCAGCTGGGAGACCGGGCAATTGCGCGCCGCCCCGGCCGAGGAGCTGGCCGGCCTGCTGACCGAGACCTACGGCGTCCCGACGGTGATCGATCCGGGCGAGGACCCGCTCGGGCCGCGCCCGCGCTATGCCCCGTCCGCGCTGAAGCTGCCGCGGGCGCACCTCGGCCTGAGCGCCGGGGATGCCGCGCTGCTCGAGCCGAAGCCCAGCCGGCGCACGCGCCTGGCGCGATGGCTCACCGAGATGCCGTGAGCCGCGGGGACGTCGCCCCGCGGCTCATGCGCATCAGCGGTCGGTGACGGTGCGGACGATCGTGCCGTCCGCGGCGACGTAGACGCGGTTGCGCGTCCCGTCGGCGGCGGCGATCTTGACCTTCCAGACCGCGCCCGCGTCATCGGTGCGCTCGACCTCGCGCACGACACCGGGCACGGCGAGCAGCGCGAGCGCCGAGGCCTGCTCCGCGGTCACGGCGCCGGCCGGCAGCGGTGCGGCGTCATGATCGTCGTCCGCGGACTCCGTCTTCTGCCGCACGATCGTCCCGTCGGCCGCGATCAGCACCTCGATCGTCGAGCCGTCAGCGCCGCGGAGCTTGACCTCCCAGACCGCACCCGGTGCTCCCGTGCGCTCGGTGCGGAGCAGCGTGCTGCCCGTGTTGGCGGCGATCGCGATCGTCGCGGCCTGATCCGCGGTCACGGCGCCGGCCGGCAGCGGCGCGTAGTCCTTGCCGTGATCATCCTTGGCGTCGTCGGCCGTGTCGTCGGCCACGACCACGACCGTCTGCTGCGTGACCACGCAGTCGATGTCGCAGACGCGGATCCGCACCGTCACGGTGTCGCCGACCGCAGTGCGTGCGCGCACGCGCCCCACGCTGAGGACCAGATCATCGGCCGCGCTCGCCGCCTCCCAGTCGATCGTGTGGAGTCGGGCCGCGCGACGGCCGATGCGCACCATCACCCGCGGTTCCACGGTGCTACTGCCGCGCACCGTGTCGATGCTCACGACGACGCGCTTGGCGGACACGCGCGCCACCTCGACGGAATCGACCGTCGGCGCGGCCGCTGCGGCAGACGCGCCGATCAGGCTTGTGGCGACAACGGCGGTCAGGGCAAGCAGGGGGGCTTTCATGCGGGGGTCCTTTCACGGCGGATGCGATGCACACCCGTGCAGACGCACCCTAGGCCCCGATCTGACGCCACGCGGCTGCCTGCGGCCTTCCGCGGACGATCGTGCGGTGATCTACGCGGTGACGATGTCGCGCATCGCGGCGATGTGCGCCGGCGTCGAGCCGCAGCAGGCGCCGATCACGTCGATGCCGAGCTCGCGCATGTCGGTCGCCCACTCGGCCATCACCTCGGGCGAGCCGTCGTAGACGAACTCGTCGCCGACGAGCTTCGGCAGACCGGCGTTCGACTGCGTCATCAGGAACACGCCGTCGGGACGCGCCTCGACCATCTCGGCCGCGATCGTGCGCATCTCGTCGACGCCACGCCCGCAGTTCGCACCGACGATGCTGACGCCCATCGCGCTGACGGCCTCGACGGCCTGGCCGGGCTTGACGCCCATCATCGTGCGCAG
>CAZPQP010000115.1:0-6316 GCA_964588635.1 uncultured Bifidobacterium sp. | reverse complement strand
GCGCTCGCGGTCCAATTCGACGGGGGTGCGTACGGCCATGGTTCCTCCTCGGCGCCCTGATGGCGCGGTCAGTAACGAGACGATAGGGGCGCTCCGGGGGGAGCGTCAATGCGCGAACCGCTCTACGAGGCGGTGAACAGCGTCTCGGCGACGTCCTGGCGCTCGCGGATCAGCGCACGCACGCCGTCGCTGTCGCCATTGCGCAGCATCTCGATCGGGTCTGGCTCACCGTTGACGATGCCCTCGAAGAAGACCTTGCGGTCGTCGTACGTGGGAAAGAGATCCTTGGCCCAGCCGCGGATCCCGTTGAGCATCACCGCGAGCTCGGCGTGCGGCTCGCCGTAGGTCTCGAGGATCTCGCGCTTGAGGCGCTTCGCGAGCGCCGGGCTCGCGCCCGACGTGGAGATCGCGATCGAGATCGGCCCGCTGCGCACGATCGCGGGCAGGATGAAGTTGCAGAGCGGCGGGACGTCGACGACGTTCACGAGCATCGCGCGCTCCTCGGCGGCGCGGTAGATCGCGACGTTCAGCTCGGTGTCCTCGGTGGCCGCCACGACGAGCAGGTGGCCGACGAGGTCCTCCGGCGTGTACTCGCGCAGGTCGAGCGTGATCGCGCCCTCGGCGGCGAGCTCCTCGACCTCCGGCACGGCCTGCTTGGCCACGACGTGCACCTTGGCGTTGGCGGCGAGCAGGCCCTCGATCTTCTCGAGGCCGATCGGGCCGGCGCCGACCACGAGGCAGGGGCGGCTGCCGAGATCGAGGCAGGCCATGTAGAAGGTCTTCTCGAGCATCTTCGCGTTGCACGTGGCATCGCAGCGGTCGAGCTTGGCGTCGCAGACACAGGGGCGAGGAGGCATGACGCACAGCCTATCGCGGGCAGGCGGCGCGCGGATGGGTCACCATCCGTCCATGGGCGACGTCCGCCACCTGTACGTGCACGTCCCGTTCTGCGCGCACCGCTGCGGCTACTGCGACTTCGTGACCGTGACGGGACACGACGAGCGGCACGGCGCGTACGTCGATGCGCTGCTGCGCGAACTCGAGGGACGCGGCGACGTGCTCGGCGAGGTCGAGACGGTGTACCTCGGCGGCGGCACGCCGTCACGGCTCGGTGCGCCGCTGCTGGCGCGCCTGCTCGACGCGCTGCCGCAGGCCAGCCGGGAGACCACCGTCGAGTGCAATCCGGAGGGCGTCGATGAGTCGCTCGCGGCGGTGCTCGGCGAGCGCGGCATCCGCGTGTCGCTCGGCGCGCAGACGTTCGCCCAGCCGCTGCTCGACGTGCTCGAGCGCGAGACCACGCCCGACCAGGTGCGTGCCGCCGTCGCCATGCTGCGCGCGGCCCGCATCCCGTCCCTCTCGCTTGACCTGATCTACGGGATCCCCGGCGAGCGCGAGAGCGATCTCGGTCGCGACCTCGCCGTGCTCGAGGAGCTCGGCCCCGACCATGTCTCCGCCTACGAGCCGGAGGCCAAGCCCGGCACGCGCTTCACCGTGCACCACGGTGCCCGTCTGGCGGAGCAGGCCGACCTCCTGGAGCGGCATATGGAGCTGGTGATCGATTCGCTCGCGTACTCCGGCTACGACTGGTACGAGATCGCCTCGTTCGCGCGCAGCCCTGAGCACCAGGGGCGGCACAACCGCGCCTACTGGGAGGGGCGCGACTACCTCGGGCTCGGCGTCGGCGCGGTGGGGACGGTGGGGGGCGAGCGGCGCGTCAACGGCCCGAAGCTCGCCGCCTACCTCGAGAATCCGCTGACGGCACCGGCCGCCGTCGAGACGATCTCGGAGCGCACCCGGCTCGAGGAGCGCCTGATGCTCGGCCTGCGGCTCGCCGACGGCGTCGCGCTCGACGAGGTCGGGCCGGTGCTCGACGAGGGTGGCCTGGCACGCCTGGAGGGGCTCGGGCTGGCGCAGGTCGAGAGCGGTAGAATCCGGCTTGCGCGTCGCGGGCGCATGCTGCTGCACGACTGCGTCGCGGAGCTGATCGCCGATGAGCCTGCCTGACCTCGACATCACCGAACGCCGCCAGCAGGTTCTGCGCGCCGTCATCGAGGAGCACATCGCCTCCGGCCAGCCCGTCGGCTCCAAGACGCTGGTGCAGAACCGCGGCTTTGAGACCTCGGCCTCGACGTTGCGCTACGAGCTGGCCTGGCTG
This sequence comes from uncultured Bifidobacterium sp., assembly GCA_964588635.1. Classification (GTDB taxonomy): domain Bacteria; phylum Actinomycetota; class Thermoleophilia; order Gaiellales; family F1-60-MAGs149; genus F1-60-MAGs149. Next base: position 4,161 of record CAZPQP010000115.1, on the reverse strand, counting down.
GAGTCGGTCGGGCTGCTCGGCCACCCGCACACCTCCGCGGGGCGCGTGCCGACGGAGCTCGGCTATCGCTTCTACGCCGGGACGCTGCTGGCCGAGCGCATTGCCGCGCAGCCCTTCGAGGTGCAGCTGAGCGAGGCCTCCCGCGAGGTCGACGACGCCCTGCGGGTCACCACCGAGGCGCTCTCGCAGGTGACGAGCCTGCTCGCGATCGCCAGCGCCCCGAGCGTCGCCGAGGTCGATATCCGGCACATCGAGATCCTCTCGCTGCAGCCCCAGGTCGTGATGGTGCTGCTGATCAGCGGCACCGGCGCCGTCGCCAAGCGCGTCTTCGCCTTCGACGGTCCCGTCGATCCCGGCCTCGCCGAGTGGTCGCGCGAGTACCTCAACGAGACGCTGACGGGCGGGCTGATCTCCGAGCGCACCGTGCGGCGCCGCATGGAGGATCCCGACTTGCCCGTGCGGGAGCGTGCGTTCCTCGACGCGATCGCACCGGTCTTCCACGAGCTCTTCGAGGCGGGTGCCGACCGCCTGGTCGTCGGCGGCGCCTCGCGGCTGATGAGCGAGCTGCGCGCCCAGAACCAGCAGGAGCTCACGCAGCTCGCCGCCGTGCTCGAGGAGCGCGCCGTGATGCTCGGCCAGCTGCGCGCCGCCCTCCGCGGCGACAGCATCACCGTCCGCATCGGCGAGGAGCACGAGGAGGCGGCGCTGCGTCCCGTCGCGATGATCACGGCGGGCTACGGCCTGGCGCACCGCACGCTCGGCGCCGTGTCCGTGATCGGCCCGGTGCGGATGGACTACGCGCAGGCGATCGTCGCCGTGCGCGGTGCGGCGGCCGCGCTCAGCGCGTACGTCGAGGACGTCTACGAGGAGTGAACTGGGCGCTGCTCGCCGCCGGCCTCGGGCTGGCGGCCTACCAGGCGTGGGCGATCTCGGTGCGCGTGCTCGGCTCGCGGCAGCTCGAGCCGCCGGAGCGCAGGTTGATGATCATCACGCTGATCATGACCCGCGGGCTCGGGTTCCTGCTGGGCGTCCTGCTGATCGCGGGCGCCGTGTGGCGGTCGCTGCAGTAGACCCCGGATACCATGCGGCCGGATGTCTGCGCAGCAAGATTTCTACGAGGTCCTCGGCGTCCCGCGCGACGCGTCGGACGACGACATCAAGAAGGCGTTCCGCAATCTCGCGCGCCAGCATCACCCCGACGTCAATCCGGATGATCCGGAGGCCGGCGAGCGCTTCCGCGTGATCGCCGAGGCGTACGAGGTGCTCTCCGTCTCGGAGAACCGCATCCGCTACGACCGCTACGGGCACGCCGCGTTCTCCGGGCAGACGACCGGCAGCGCCGATTTCGGCGACCTCAGCGACATCCTCGGCATGTTCTTCAACGACGGCCTGTTCGGCGGCGGACGCCAGCGGGGTCCGCGCGGCGGCCAGGACGCGGCCGTCGGCATCTCGCTGACCCTGCGCGAGGCCGCCTCGGGCGTGCAGCGCGATCTGGACGTCGAGATCATCGGTGACTGCGACCGCTGCGGCGGGTCCGGCGCCGAGCCGCCCACGCGCCCCGTCGGCTGCGAGACCTGCGGTGGCATCGGCGAGGTTCGCCAGGTGTCGAACACCCCGCTCGGGCAGATCATGCGCCAGCTGCCGTGCCCGACCTGTCGTGGCCGCGGCGCGATCGTCGAGTCGCCGTGCACGGCGTGCAAGGGGCGCGGCTCCCAGCCGGAGCGCCGGACGGTCAGCGTCGGCATCCCCGCCGGCATCGACTCGGGCCAGCAGGTGCGGGTCGTGGGGCAGGGGCACGCCGGCGACCCGGGCGCGCCGCCCGGCGATCTCTATGTCCAGGTCCACGTCGAGGACGATCCCGCGCTGGAACGCGAGGGGCTCGATCTCTATGTGCGCGTGGACCTGACCGTCACGCAGGCGCTGCTCGGCGCGACCGTGCACGTGCCGACGCTCGAGGGCACCGAGACGCTGGTCCTGCAGACGGGCACGCAGCCGGGTGAGCGCAAGACGCTGCGCGGCAAGGGCATGCCGATGATCAGCAACGCGAAGCGCCGCGGCGATCTCCACGTGATCTTCGCCGTGCACGTGCCGCACACGATCGATCCGCAGGCGCGTCGCCTGGCCGAGGAGCTCGACAAGGCGATCCCCGAGGATGCCTACAAGAGCGAGGGCGGCGGGCTGTTCGATCGCCTGCGCGGTCGCCATCGTGGTTGATCCGCCGCTCACCCGCTGGCAGATCGACGTTCCCGCCGAGCGCGCCGAGGAGGCGATCGCGATCCTGCTCGAGGCCTTTCCCGGGGGCCTGCAGGAGATCGCTCGCGGCTCGACGATCGCCTTCGCCGGCTTCCTCGGTGTCGATGAGCCGGCGCCGGTGCTGCCCGACTGGCTGCCCGCCGTACCCGAGGTCGTGCCGGACGGCTGGCGCGACGCCTGGCGGCAGTTCCACAAGCCAACGCAGATCGGCGACCTCTGGGTGCGCCCGCCATGGCTCGACGAGCCGGCCGACGCGATCATCCTCGAGCCGGGCCACGCCTTCGGAACCGGTTCGCATGGCACGACGCGAGGCGCCGGCGAGCTGCTGCTCGACGAGCCGCCGGGACGCCTGCTCGACCTCGGGTGCGGCTCCGGCCTCCTGTCGATCATCGGCGCCTATCGCGGTCACCGACCGATCCTGGCCATGGACATCGACCAGAACGCCATCGACTCGACGCGCGAGAACGCGATCGTCAACGGCTGCGCGGACCGCATCGAGATCGTGACGGGCGACGCCATCGTGGCGCCGCTGCCCGAAGCCGACCTCGTCGTCGCCAATATCGAGCGCAAGCTGATCGAGATGCTGCTCCAACGTGAGGGCCTGCCCGACCGCATCATCGTCAGCGGCCTGCGCATCGAGGACCAGCTGGACCACGCGGGGTGGGAGCTGCAGCGCCAGATCGTGCTCGACGGCTGGCGCTCGGCGCTCCTCACCCGCTGACCGTCGTGGTTAACAGAGGGGTCAGACCCCTCTGTTAACCAACGCGCGATCGAAGCGATGCTGGTCGTGCACGGCCGCTGGTTAACAGAGGGGTCAGACCCCTCTGTTAACCAACGCGCGATCGCGCTACGTCACCGTGGTGCGGAAGTTGTCGATCGAGATCGGGGAGACCGGTGGGACCGCGGTCGCGTCGCCGAACCACATCTGGAAGGCGGCGTTCTGCGCGCTCTGGAGGTTCGACGGCACCGGCTGCTGGATCTCGTTCTGCATCGCGTGCGCCAGCACCTTCTTCATGGCGCGGACGAACCGCTGCGCCTCCGGCTTGTACGCGACGTTGTCGAGCTCCATGCGACCCTCGCGCGTGCGGTAGTCGTAGACCTCCCACTCGATGCCCTTGGAGGCGTCGATCTCGTAGCCGCCGTCCTTCCAGTAGGCGTAGCGCGCGAGCTTGCCGATGCGCGTGCGCACGGCGGTGATGTGGCTCGCGCCGGGGTAGACCGTCGAGCCGTCGCCGCCGAGCTGCGGCGGCAGCGTCGCCTGCTCGTCCGTCGCATGCGCGATGTAGGCGCGTCCCTTGGCCTTCGGGTCCTTCAGCGCGCCGGCGATGTCGCCGCGCTTCGCCCAGTGGGCGTAGCGGGAGTCCGTGCGCCAGTCGTCGCCGCCGGTGGCGATCGTGAGGAACAGGCCGGCGAGGTCGACGCTCGAGAACAGCTGCTGGCGGTCGGTCTTGGTGTCGGCCGTCCAGGCGCCGGTCGGGTCCTTGACGATCAGCGGGACGCGCGAGCCCTCCTCGTAGAACGAGAAGCCCTTACCGCGCATGCCGTGTGCGCCGGCGTACTCGCCGTGGTCGGACGTGAACACCACGACGGTGTTGTCGGCGAACGGCGAGTTGCCCAGCGCCTTGATGACGGAGTAGATCTGCAGGTCGACCTCGGAGATCATCAGCGCGTAGGTGTCGAGCATCTTGCGCCACGGCTCCTCGACGCGGACCTTCATCGGCAGGTCGCCGAAGGTGTCGTTGTGCGCGAGCACCGAGCTGTACTGGATCTCCGGTTTGCGGCGGAGGTCGCGCTCGGCATTGGTCTCGTAGTTCGCGGCCATGTGCTTGTAGAGGTGGCGCGGGAATTGCTGCCCCTGGATGCGGCGCGTGTAGTACGGGTAGAACTGGATGTCGTGCGGGTTGATCA
>CAZPQP010000114.1:0-6325 GCA_964588635.1 uncultured Bifidobacterium sp. | reverse complement strand
CGCGGTAGATCAGCTGGCCGTTCTCGCCGTCGACCAGTCCGATCTCGGACGGGCCAATCGAGATGCCCTCAAGGCCGTTGCCGGGGTGCATGCGGGGGTTCGTGTCAGTAGCCATAGTGATCCTCTGAAGCGCGTTGGATAAAACGTAGCCGCATTCCGCATCGTGGGATGCCAGATGAGGCGTTTTCCGCCTCTTCGCGCGAATCTCCGACCGCGGCCGCCCGTCAGAACGGCGACGTCGAGGGGTCAGGCGAGATCGCGGCGCGCGAACGCGACGGGCACGAGGCACGCCGCAGCGACGAAGATGGCCATCAGCACTGCCGCATGCCCGGCATCGAGCCCTTGGCGCAGGGCGTCCGATGACGCGTAGTGATACCAAGGCGAGAGCCAGCGGATGCGGTCGATCGCCGGCACCAGCGGCGCGAGCGCGTTGACCAGATAGCTGGCGAGGGCGAGCGCGGCGCACACGGCGATGGCGATCACCCGACGCCCGGTGGCGGCACCGACGGCCGTGGCGAGCGCGCCGAAGACGAGCGCGATCAGACCCGCACTCGCCACCGCGGCCAGCAGGTGCGCGGCCGAGACGGCCAGATCGAAGACGGACGAGCAGATCACCAACCCGAGCCAGAGAACCGCGACGAGGACGACCAGCTCGAGCACCACCACGAGGAGCTTCTCGACGGCGAGCCGCGTACGCGATACGGGGTTGGCCAGCAGGAGGTCGAGGGTGTGCGCCTCCTCCTCCCCGGCGATCACGCGCGCCCCGGCGCCGATCGCGGCGATCAGCAGGAGCAGCGGCATGACGAGCGAGAACAGCTCGGCCGCGAGATACCCCGCCGCGGTCGAGAAGTCGAACTCGCCGCCGAAGCTGACGAAGGCCTTGAACGCGTCGGGATAGGTCTCGTGCAGCGTCTTGAGCGCCGGGTTGTCGCGCACCACCGGCCAGACCGCCGTGATCAGCGCCACGTAGCCGACGAGCCCGAGCGCCCACCAGCCGAGCGCCCGCCGGCTGTCCCGCAGGTTCCTACGCAGGATCGGCAGCATGGCCGCCTCCCGCGTAGAGCTGGCGGAACATGTCCTCGAGATCGGCCTCGTGCACGTCGAGGGCGGTCACCTCGTAGCCGGCCAGCGTCTTGATCAGCGGATCGATCGAGCCCTCGAGACCCAGCGTCACGACAGTGCCGTTGGCGGCGAGCGGCGAAACCCCGGCCACCCCGTCGAAGGCGCCGGGCGGCGGCGGTGCGGCGAAGGTCACCTCGACGCGGGTGAAGGCCCGCGCGCGGAGGACCTCGACGTGCTCGACCAGGGCGAGCCGGCCGTCGCGAATCACCGCGATGCGATCGGCGACCCGCTGCACCTCCGGGAGGATGTGCGACGAGAGGAACACCGTCCGCCCCTCCGCGGCGGCCTCGCGCAAGAGCGCGGCGACCTCCTGCTGCACGAGCGGATCCAGGCCCGACGTCGGCTCGTCGAGCAGGAGCAGATCCGGCCGGTTCATCAGCGCCTGCACGATGCCGAGCTTCTGGCGGTTGCCGCGTGACAGCGTGCGGATCGGGCGCGTGACATCCGCCTCGAGACGCTCGATCAGCACCGCCATGTCCGGCGGATCGGGCGTGCCGCGGAGGGCGGCGAAGTAGGCCAGGAGCTCCCGCCCCGTCATCCGCTCGTACAGCCGCAGATCGCCCGGGATGTAGCCGACGCGCCGGTGGATCTCCATCGCGGATCGGTGGGCGTCGAGCCCGAACACCCGCAACGAGCCACGCGTCGGTCGGATCAGATCGAGGATCAGCCGGATCGTCGTCGTCTTGCCCGCGCCGTTCGGCCCGAGGAAGCCGAAGATCTCGCCCTGCCCGATCTCCAGCGTGACGTCCTCGATCCCGCGGGATGCTCCATAGGTCTTCGTCAGACCCTCCGCGGCGATCACCGAACCCATGCCGGTGAGGGTCACACAGCGAACGCTCCGGTGATCCGTTGGCGTCCGCACGTCGTCACCGGGAAACCCGCTGCCGGCGCCTGGGTTCCGGATGGGGTCTGACCCCAATCGGAACGGGGAAGTGGAGCCTGGGGGGATCGAACCCCCGACCCCCTGCGTGTAAAGCAGGTGCTCTCCCAGCGAGCCCAACAGAAAGTGGAGCCTGGGGGGATCGAACCCCCGACCCCCTGCTTGCAAAGCAGGTGCTCTCCCAGCTGAGCTAAGGCCCCGGATGCGGGATCGCTCCCGCAATCCGCATTGTGCCGCGTCTCGCGCGTCCGCGCCGCACGCCTAGAGTTCCCGCATGACCACGCCCTTCTCCCTCGCCGGCCGCACCGCCCTCGTCACGGGCGCCGGCTCTCCCGACGGCATCGGCTTCGCCAGCGCCCGCCTCCTGGCCCGCATGGGCGCCCGCGTCGTGATCACCTCGACGACGGATCGCATCCACGAGCGCTCGATCGAGCTCGGCAAGGAGGGCCTGGACGTCGTCAGCACCGCCGGCGACCTGACCGACCCGACGGAGGCGCGCGACATCGTGGACAGCGCCGTCGGCGAGCTCGGCCGCCTCGACATCCTCGTCAACAACGCCGGGCTGGGCCAGGTCGGGCAGGAGCTCGAGGCCGCGAGCCTGGCCGACTCGCCGTGGGCCGACTGGGAGCGCCAGCTGCAGATCACGCTGCTGACCGCCGTGCACACCACGCGCGCCGCGATTCCGCACATGCGCACGCAGGAGCACGGTCGCATCGTGATGGTGTCGAGCGTCACCGGACCGCTCGTCGCGATCCACGGCAGCAGCGCGTACGGGGCCGCGAAGGGCGGCATGGACGGCCTGATGCGCGCCATCGCGCTCGAGGAGGGCCCGAACGGCATCACGTGCAACTCGGTCGCCCCCGGCTGGATCCACACCGCGTCGTCAAGCGAGGACGAGGTCGTCGCCGGCGGCTACACGCCCGCGGGCCGACCCGGCCGCGCCGATGAGGTCGCGGCGGTAGTCGGCTTCCTCGCCAGCGACGAGGCGTCCTACGTGACGGGGCAGCCGTTCGTCGTCGACGGCGGCAACACGATCCAGGAGATGAAGGTTGCCGGCTCGGGCCGGTGACCCGCTAGCTCTCCCAGTCGAACTCGCCCGAGGCGGTCGTCTCGGACCAGCCGACCTCCTGCGTGGGGTCGACGAGCGGATCCTCGTCCCACTCGAGGCGGACGGCCGGGTGCTCGCCGGTCTCCTCCTCCTCGGACTGGGCATCGGCTTCGGTCTTGAAGAGCGCGTGGTTGTCGAACGGGTCCGCGGGGATGAACTCCTCCAGCGGCATGTCCTGCTCGAGCTCGGCATTGCGGCGCTTGAGCGCCAGGTGCTGCTCGATGACGGACGCGAAAAGGGTCTGGTCTTCAGCCATATCGTCTCCCGGTCAAGGCCCGAGGGCCGATCGGATGCGCCGAAGTCTACCTGCAAACTGCGGGAAAGCCGTCACACGTGTGTAACGGAAAAGCCCAGTACCCTCTCCCCGTGGCAGCAACGCTCATCCCGGATGCGGAGGCGACGGCGCGCATCGTCGACGACGCGGAGGCCCTCTGCCTGATCCCCGCGCCGACGTTCGCCGAGCGCCCGCGGGGCGAGGAGGTGCTCGCGCGCCTGCATGCGCTGCACCTCGATGCGGCCTTCGATGCGGCCGGCAACGTCGTCGCCCGGATCGGCGAGGAAGGGCCGGCACTCGCGCTGTGCGCGCACCTCGACACCGTCTTCCCCGCCGACACGCCGCTGGGCGTCCGACGTGCGGGCGGTCGCCTGATCGGCCCGGGCATCGGCGACAACGCACTCGGGATCGCAGCCCTGCTGCACGTCGCGCGCGACCTCGTGCTGACGCCACCCTCCTCTCCCGTCCTGCTCGGCTTCACCGTCGGCGAGGAGGGGCTCGGCGACCTCCACGGCGTCAGCGCGCTGCTCGACCGCGAGCCCGTGCGCGCGCTCATCGCGATCGAAGGCCATGGCGTGGACAGCCTCGCCATCGGCGGCATCGCATCGCTCCGCTACCGCGTCACGGTGACCGGCCCGGGCGGGCACTCGTGGACGGATCGCGGACGCCCGAGCGCCGTGCACCACCTGATCGGCATCGGCAACCGCGTCCTCGAGGCCGCGCACCCGGCGGCCGTCAACATCGGCACGATCCACGGCGGCACGGCGATCAACGCGATCGCCGACCACGCGGAGCTGCTGATCGATCTCCGCCACGCAGATCAGCACGTCGTCGACGCTGCCGCCGCCCGCGTGGAGCGCGCCATCACCGCGCAACCGCCCGCGGGCATCACCGTCGAGCTCGAGCAGGTCGGCAACCGCCCCGGCGGTGCCAACGCCTCGGGCGAGCCGCTCGTCGAGCTGGCCCGCGCGGCGCGCACAGCGGTCGGTCTCGGCACCGCCGAGGAGCACCTCGCCTCGACCGACGCCAACGCGGGGCTGGCCCGCGGCATCCCGTCGCTCGGCGTGGGGATCACGCGCGGCGACCACGCGCACCGGACCGATGAGTGGATCGCCGAGGAGCCGGTCGCGCTCGGCGTCGGCGCACTGCTCGGACTGATCCGCTCCGCAACGTGACACAGCTGATTGCGCACATTAGGATGAGGCCATGATCATCGTCATCGTCGTCATCGTCCTGATCGTCATCCTCGCCCTGATCGTCCTCGTGACGTACAACGGCCTGGTCAAGCTCCGCAACATGTGCGACGAGGCGTGGAGCACGATCGATGTGCAGCTCAAGCGCCGTCACGACCTGATTCCGAACCTTGTCGAGACGGTCAAGGGCTACGCGACGCACGAGACCGAGGCGTTCGAGAACGTCTCCAAGGCGCGCGCCGCCGCGATCGGTGCCCGCACCCCGGCCGAGGCCGCCAAGACCGAGGGCTTCCTCACGCAGGCCCTCGGCCAGCTCTTCGCGATCGCCGAGGCCTACCCGCAGCTGCGCGCCGTCGAGTCCTTCACCCAGCTGCAGGCCGAGCTGGCGAACACCGAGGATCAGATCAGCGCCGCGCGCCGCGTCTACAACGGCAACGTGCAGACGTACATGACGAAGTGCCAGCAGTTCCCGGGCGCGCTGATCGCCGGGCCGTTCGGCTTCTCGCCGCGCGCGTTCTTCGAGCTCGAGGATCCGACGGAGCGCCAGCCGGTGAAGGTCGACTTCGGCAGCGCCGCTCCCGCCGCACCGGCCGAGCCGACGCCGCCGGCTGATCCCACGCCGCCTACCGGCGCGTAGCACCCTGCGGAATCGGCTATCGTGCCGATCCACGGGCCCGTAGCGCAGTTGGGAGCGCGCCTGGATCGCACCCAGGAGGTCGGCGGTTCGATCCCGCCCGGGTCCACTCCTCCGACCGGCAGCGCCGGTCGCCCCGCGGTACTCCGACGCTCGTCGAGCGCCTAGAATCGGCGCACCCACGTTGGAGGACCCCATGGCCGACACCCTCGACGGGCGCGACATCGCGCTCGACCTCGCACAGCAGATCATCGCCGCCGCCCGCCTCGAGGCGGAGCGTCAGGGTCACCTCGTCTCCATCGTCGTCGCCGACCGTGCCGGCAACCCGATCGCCTCGGCCCGCATGGACGGCTCGCCGCTCGGCGCGTACTTCATCGCCGTGGACAAGGCGTACTCGTCCGCGCTGTGGAACTGCCGCACCGGCGAGATGGCCGAGATCAGCACACCGGGCAACGGCGACTGGGGCTTCGCCAAGACGATCGGCGGCCGCATGATCGTCTTCGCCGGCGGCGTCGCCGTGCGGCAGAACGGCGTCCAGATCGGCGCGATGGGCATCTCCGGCGCACTCAGCGAGGAGGACGAGGCGATGTGCCTCGCCGCCCTCGCCTCGCTCGGACTCGAGGGGTAGCGTTCGGGACGTGGACATCGTCCTCGTCCGCCACGCGATCGCCGAGGAGCGCGACCCCCTGCGCTGGTCGCACGACGCGCTGCGGCCGCTGACGCCCTTCGGCCGCGAGCGCTTCGAGCCCGCGGCGCGTGGTCTCGGCACGCTCGTCGGGCGCGTCGAGCTGCTGCTCGCCAGCCCCTACGTGCGCGCGTGGGACACGGCGCGCATCCTCTCGGACCAGGCCGACTGGCCGGCGCCCGTCTCGTGTCCCGAGCTGGCCGCGCATGCGTCGGTCGGGGAGGCGCTCGGCGTGCTGGCTGCACTGCCGAATGACGGCACCGTGGTGTGCGTCGGGCACGAGCCGAACCTGACGCTGCTCGCGCAGGCGCTGCTGCGCGCGAAGGACGCCGGCGAGGTGCCGTGGTTCAAGAAGGGCGGTGCGCTGTGCGTGCGGTTTCGCGGGACGGTGGAGCCCCGGCGCGGGAAGCTGCACTGGGCGCGGGCGCC
>CAZPQP010000113.1:0-6427 GCA_964588635.1 uncultured Bifidobacterium sp. | reverse complement strand
CCTCGACGAGGGCGCGGGCGATGCCGTGGCGCGAGGCGCCGGCCTGGCCGCTGATGCCGCCGCCATGCAGGCGCAGCGTGACGTCGAAGCGATCGGCGAGGCCGACCTCGACGAGCGGGCTCAGCGCCATGGCGCGCAGCGGGGCGCGATCGAAGTACTGCTCGGCCGGGCGGCCGTTGCAGGTGACCGTGCCGGTGCCGGGGGTCAGGGTGACGCGCGCGACCGAGGTCTTGCGCTTGCCGGTCGCCCGATAGATGGCCTTGTCGCTCATCGTCTTCCCTCTTCGCCTTACGGCAGCGGCTGCGGCTGCTGGGCCGCGTGCGGATGGTCGGAGCCGGCGTAGATCTTCAGCATGTTCAGCTGAGCAGCGCCGAGCTTGTTCTTCGGGAGCATGCCCTTGACGGCATGGCGGATCACCTCGGTCGGGTTGCGATCGAGCTGCTCCTGGAGCGTGCGCTCGCGCAGGCCGCCGGGATAGCCGGAGTGGCGGTAGTACTTCTTCTGCTCCAGCTTGTTGCCGGTGACGCGCACGCGCTCGCAGTTGATCACGACGACGAAGTCGCCGGTGTTCACGTGCGGGGTGAAGTTCGTCTTCCCCTTGCCGCGCAGGGCGTCGGCAATGCGGGTGGCGAGACGGCCGAGCACCTCGCCGTCGGCGTCGATGATGTACCAGCCGTGCTCGACGTCGGCGGGCTTTGCGGAGAGAGTCTTCTGAGGCATAGTCGTTGGCGCGGGTTGAACACCGCACGGGGCGGAACCGTACCATGAGGCCCATGGACGGCGTTGCACCACCCTCCCGGACCGTTGCGGATCGCCTCACGGCACGGTTTGCGGGGCTCGATCACGGTACCAATGCCGTGCATGACGCGCTGAATCGCGCCGTGCCATGGCTCTGGTGGCCGCTGTCCGTGCCGTCATCCGACGCGCGCCTGACGGCTCGTGAGCACGCCCTCTACGCGGTGCACGCGGGTGTGGGCATCGGCGCGGCGTGCCTGCTCGGATCCCGGCGCGGGCGGATCGTTGCCATCGGGGGCGTCGCCGCCGTCGCGTCGTGGGCCGTCTTCACCGGCGCCTGGGATCGCCGGGCGGATCAGGCCGACAGCTGCGAGCGGCGCGCGACGTAGGCGCTCGCCACCGCCTGGCGCGAGGCCGAGCTCAGGACCATGCGGCGCATGAACCCGCCGGCGGCCTCGAGATCGGCCGGCGAGGTGGCGCTCGCGATCATCGCCAGTGCCTCCTCGCGCTCGTCGCCGTGCCGCTCCGCGGCGTAGTGCGTGGAGATGGCGGCGCGGCGCCCACCCGCCTGCGATGCGAGACGGGCCTGCTCCGCGCAGCCGAGCTCCTCGCCGAGCTCCTCGAGCAGGTCGGCGAGCGGCAGCAGGATGGCGGCATCCTCGCCGGCGTAGGCGAGCTGCCCCTCCGACAGCTCCTCCTGCGACCAGTCCGACGTCTGGAACGTCTTGTCGAGCTCGGCGTGCAGGAAGCGATCGGCGAGGGTCACGAGCTTGGCGTCCTCCACCCCGTGCTCGAAGCCGGCGGCGTTGAGGTGGCCGGCGATCACGGTCCACCACGCGCACGTGTCGAGCAGGTCGGTGAGCTCGATGTCCCAGCGGTACTTGACCCAGCTCTGCTCGAACTTGGCGTTGTGCGCCAGCACGCGGCGTCCGTCGCCGAGCAGGCGCAGCAGCGGCGTGGGATCCACGGCCCAGCAGTCGAGCACGAGGGAGATCGCGCCGCCGTCGGGGCCGGGAGCGGCGATCTGCACGAGCCGCACCGTGCCGTTCCACGGCTCGAACGCGGCGCGATCCTCCCGCTGCTCCGGCGGCAGGCGCGTGCAGGCCGTCTCGATGTCGAAGCCGAGGACAGGCTGGTCCTCGAGGAGATCGACGGCCTGCAGCACCTCGTCGGTCGTGCGCAGCACCTTGATGGTCGTGCTCGGCGGCTCGGGCGGTCGCGGCGGGAGCAGGTCCTCGCGCACCAGCGGCGGATGCGGACCCGCCGGCTCCGGGAGGTCGATGGCGGGCACGACCTCGAGCAGCTTGCGCACCTCGAGCTCGCCGAACGGCGAGGTCTCGAGCCGACAGCGCACCGCGACGTCGGCCAGGCGCGCCTCGAGGTGATCATCGGGCGTCGTGGCGAGCGCGCCGAGGGCGCGCTCGCGGTCGGCGGCGTTGCGCGGCGGCCACAGCAGCAGACCTGCGTGGTGGCCGCTCAGCGGTCCCTCGCAGATGCGGAAGGTGACGACATCGAGGTGGGCCCCGGATTGGGTCTCGGCCCGACGGATGTACCCGCCGTCCGCCTGCGGCACGGCCCGGCAGACGACGTCCTCGCGCTCCACGGCGGCCTCGCGGTCGAACCACCTCGGATCGGAGAACGCGCTCACGTCACGAAGGAAACCAGCACGGGCGGATGCCCTCCCCGCCCGCCGGATAGGATCCGGCCATGACCGACTGCCTGTTCTGCCGGATCGTCGCCGGAGAGATTCCCGCCATCCGCATCGCCGAGACGGATCGCGCGATCGCCTTCATGGACATCTTCCCGGCCGCACCTGGGCACGCGCTGGTGATCCCGCGCGAGCACCACGACGATGCGCTCGGTGCGACGGATGAGGATCTGGCCGCGTGCATGCAGCTCGCGTCGCGGGTCGGGCAGGCCGCCGTCGCGCAGCTGGGCGCGACCGGGGTGACGTTCCAGTCGCTCGCCCGGCCCGATGCCGGTCAGACCGTGTTCCATCTGCACATCCACGTGATTCCGCGCGTGGCCGGGGACGGCTTCGTCTTCCCGTGGCCCCACGCGGAAGGCGATCTCGCCGAGATCGAGGGGCACGCCGCCCGCCTGCGCAGCGCCCTCTAGCTCGACGCCGTGGCGTAGTCGCTGAGCTTGTAGTCGCCGGGGCGGGCGATCGACGGCGGGCCGAGGCGCAGGAGCTCGGGGACCGTCACCGAGCGGAGGCCGCGGGCCTTGAGGCCGTCGAGGATCATCGGGAGCGCGTTGACCGTCATTTGACGGTTCATCGATCCGTCGTGCAGCAGGATGATCGCGCCGGGCTTGAGGGCCGGCGAGTTGAGCACGTTCGCGGCGATCGTCGAGGGATCCTGCAGCGCCCAGTCGTCGCTGTCGATCGTCCACAGCACGGGCAGCATCCCGTGGGCGCGCGAGTACTGGTTGGTCTTGCCGGTGAAGTCGCCGAAGGGCGGGCGCATCAACGTCGGCGGGCGACCCGCCGCCTCGGTGATCAGCTGCTTCGTCCCCACCAGCTCGGACTTCAGGCCCGCCGTGTCGAGGCTGGGCAGGCTCGCGTGCGTCATGGAGTGATCCGCGACGACATGCCCGTCGGCCACCATCGCCTCGATCGCCCCGGGATTGTCGGCGATGTTCTGCCCGATCACGAAGAACGTCGCCTTGGCGTTGTAGCGCTTGAGCACCGCCAGGACATCCCACGTGTCCTTGCCCGGCCCGTCGTCGAAGGTCAGCGCCACGAGGTTGCCCGTGGCGGACGTCCCCGCGTTGACGCCGTCTGTCGAGGGCACGGCGCTCGCGTACTGGCCGACCGCCCAGGCGCGCTGCTCGATGGCGTCGGCGGCCTTGGCGCCCTCGGCTGCGTTGGCCGCGGCCTTCTTCGCGGCGATGTCGACCGCGCTGTCGGTCGAGGCGGGTGGCGCGGCGGAGCCGGAGCCGTCGGGGCGAAGCACGTACGCGAAGGCCCCGAAGACGAGCAGGCCGAGCACGACGAGGGCCAGACCGCGCCGGCGGCGACGCACGGCGGCGTCGCGCGCAGCCGACCGCGCCGGTGTCCGCTTTGCTGTCACGGACGCAGGATACCCCTACGGCCAGCCGGGGTCTGCGAGCCCGCTCGCTATTCCCACTCGATGGTGCCTGGCGGCTTCGACGAGATGTCGAGGGCGACGCGGTTGACGCCCTGCACCTCGTTGATGATGCGCGTGGAGATGCGCTCGAGCAGGTCGTACGGCAGGCGGGCCCAGTCGGCGGTCATCGCGTCCTCGCTCGTGACCGCGCGGATGATGATCGGATACTCGTAGGTGCGGGCATCGCCCATCACCCCCACGCTCTTCACGCACGGCAGCACGGCGAAGCTCTGCCAGACCTTGTTGTACCAGCCGGCGGCGCGGATCTCCTCCTGCAGCACGAAGTCGGCGTGGCGGAGGATGTCGAGCCGCTCCTTCGTGATGTCGCCGATGATGCGGATGGCGAGTCCCGGACCCGGGAACGGCTGGCGCCAGACCATCCGATCCGGCATGCCGAGCTCGATGCCGACCTTGCGCACCTCGTCCTTGAAGAGCAGACGGAGCGGCTCGCACAGTTCGAGGTCCATGTCCTCGGGCAGGCCGCCGACGTTGTGGTGCGACTTGATCTTGGCGGCGGTCTTCGATCCGGATTCGATCACGTCGGAGTAGAGCGTGCCCTGGACGAGGTACCTGATCCCCTCGAGCCGGCGGGACTCCTCCTCGAACACGCGGATGAACGTCTCGCCGATGATCTTGCGCTTCTGCTCGGGCTCGGTGACGCCGGCGAGGAGGTCGAGGAAGCGCTGCTGCGCCTGCACGTGCACGAGATCGACCTTGTAGTGGTTGCCGAAGGTCTCCACGACCTGCTCGGCCTCGCCCTCGCGCAGCATCCCGTGATCGACGAACACGCACGTGAGCTGATCACCCACCGCCCGGTGCACGAGCAATGCGGCCACGGCCGAGTCGACGCCGCCCGACAGGGCGCAGAGCACGCGCTGATCGCCGACCTGGGCGCGGATCCGCGCGACCTGCTCGTCGATCACGTGCTGCGGCGTCCACGTCCCGTCCTGCCCGCAGACCTCGTACGCGAAGCGCTCGAGCATCTCGGTGCCGAACGGCGTGTGCACGACCTCGGGGTGGAACTGCACCGCGTGCAGCCGTCGCTCGACGTGCTCCATCGCCGCCGTCGGCGCTCCGGGCGTCGTGGCCGTGGTGCGGAAGCCGTCGGGCAGCCGCGTGACGGAGTCGTTGTGGCTCATCCAGCAGGTGTGGGTGGCGGGGACGCCGTGGAACAGGACCGCGTCGGACTGCAGCTCGATCTCCGTCTTGCCGAACTCCCCGGTGCCGGTGCCCGCGACCTCGCCGCCCAGCGCCTGCGCCATCGCCTGCATGCCGTAGCAGATGCCGAGCACGGGCAGCCCGAGCTCGAAGATGCCCGGATCGAGGCTGGGCGCGCCCGGCTCGTTGACCGATGCCGGGCCGCCGGAGAGCACGATGCCGGCGGGATCGAGCGCCCGGATCTCGTCGAGCGTGATGTCGTGCGGCACGAGCTCGGACAGCACCCGGCACTCGCGGATCCGGCGGGCGATCAGCTGCGCGTACTGGGCCCCGAAGTCGAGGACGATGATCGGGCGATCGGCGCTCACCGGGCTAGCGCGACATCCCGATGCCCTGCTCGCGCTGCAGCTTCTTGCCTTCCGTCTGCAGCGCGGGCGCGACCATGATCTCGGCCTTCTGGAACTCGTGGATCGTCTCGTACCCCGTCGTCGCCATCGAGGTGCGGAGCGCGCCCATCAGGTTGAGCGTGCCGTCGTTCTCGTTGGCGGGTCCGAGCAGGATCTCCTTGAGCGTGGCGACCTGGGTGGTCTTGACGCGCGCCCCGCGCGGCAGCGTGGGATGGAACGTCGCCATGCCCCAATGGGTGCCCTTGCCGGGTGCCTCGTGGGCACGGGCCAGCGGCGAGCCGATCATCACCGAGTCGGCGCCGCAGGCGATCGCCTTGGAGATGTCGCCGCCGGTGCGCATGCCGCCGTCGGCGATCACGTTGACGTACTGGCCGGTCTCGAGCAGGTGCTGGACGCGGGCGGCCGCGGCATCGGCGATCGCCGTGGCCTGCGGGACGCCGACGCCGAGGACGCCGCGCGTCGTGCAGGCGGCGCCCGGGCCGACGCCGACGAGCACGCCGGCGGCGCCGGTGCGCATCAGGTGCAGCGCGGTCTGGTAGCTGGCGCAGCCGCCGACGATGCACGGGATCCCGACGGTGGCGATGAACTCCTTGAGGTTGAGCGGCTCGACGCTGCGCGAGACGTGCTCGGCGGACACGACCGTGCCCTGGATGACGAGCACGTCGAGGCCGGCGGCCACGACGGCCTCCCAGTTGTCGCGGACGCGCTGCGGCGTGAGCGAGGCCGCGGTGATGACGCCGGCGGCCTTGATCTCCTTGACGCGCTGGGCCATCAGGTCGGCGTCGAGCGGCGCCTCGTAGATCTCCTGCATGCGGCGCGTCGCGAGCTCCGGCGGCAGCGAGGCGATCTCCTCGAGCACGGCGTCGGCATCGGCGTAGCGCCCCCACAGACCCTCGAGGTTGAGCACCCCGAGACCGCCCAGCTTGCCCAGCTCGATCGCAGTGGCGGGCGAGACGACGCCGTCCATGGCCGAGGCGAGCAGCGGCAGCTCGATCA
>CAZPQP010000112.1:0-6464 GCA_964588635.1 uncultured Bifidobacterium sp. | reverse complement strand
ACGCGCACGCGCGCGGGACGCCACGGATAGTCGGCGGTCATGCCTCGGCGGGGGTTTCGTCGACCTCGACGAGGACGCGGCGACCGCTCTTGACGGCGCCGGCGCGCACCACGCTGCGGATCGCGCGCACGACACGGCCGCCCCGGCCGATCACCTTGCCGCGATCCTCCGGCGCCACGACGATGCGCAGCACGATCGCGTCGTCCGTCATCTCGACCGTCACCGTGACGGCATCAGGGTCGTCGACGAGCCCGAGCACGAGGTACTCGCACAGCTCGCGGACATCCTTCGGGGGCGTGGCCCCCATCGATTAGATGATGCCCTGCTTCTGCAGCAGGCGATAGACCGGCTGCGACGGCTGAGCGCCGTTGGCAAGCCAGTACTTCGCCCGCTCCTCGTTGATCTCGATCAGCGAGGGCTCGAGCTGGGGGTTGTAGCGACCGATGTTCTCGATCGCGCGACCGTTCCGCGGCGACGCGTCGTTCTGGACGACGATGCGGTAGATCGGATTCTTCTTGGACCCGAATCGGGCGAGGCGTAGCTTGACCACGGCGTGGACTCTACCCTAACCCTGCAACTCGGGCGGCAATTCCATCCCCTTGGGCAGTTTCGGCATCTTGCCCTTGCCCCCGGCGAAGCTCTTCATCATCTTCTTCATCTGCTCGTACTGCTTGAGCAGGGCGTTCACCTCGGTCACCGTGACGCCCGAGCCGTTGGCGATGCGGACGCGCCGCGAGCCGTTGATCAGCTTTGGGTTCGCGCGCTCCTCGGGCGTCATCGAGAGGATGATCGCCTCGACGCGATCGAGCTGGCCCTCATCGACGTTGGCGTTCTTGAGCTGCTTGCCGACGCCCGGCAGCATGCCGAGCACGCTCGACAGCGAGCCCATCTTCCGGATCGAGCGCAGCTGGTCGAGCATGTCATCAAGGCCGAACTCGGCCTTGCGCATCTTCCGCTCGAGCTCTTCCGCCTTGTCCTTGTCGACGAACTGCTCGGCCTTCTCGATCAGGCTGAGGACATCGCCCATGCCGAGGATGCGGGACGCCAGGCGATCCGGATGGAACTCCTCGATCTGGTCGAGCTTCTCGCCCGTCGTGATGACCTTGATCGGCACGCCCGTGATGGCGCGGACGCTGAGCGCGGCGCCGCCGCGCGCGTCGCCATCGAGCTTCGTGAGGATCAGACCGCTGAAGTCGATCGCCTGCTGGAAGTTCTGCGCCGTGTTGACGGCGTCCTGGCCCGTCATCGCGTCGAGCACCAGCAGCGTGTCGGTCGGCTTGACCGCGTCGCGGATCTTGACCAGCTCGGTCATCAGCTCGGTATCGACGGTGAGGCGGCCGGCGGTGTCGACGATGACGACGTCACGGCCCTCCTCCTTCGCCTGCTGGATGCCGCGCTTGGCGATCTCCACCGGGTTCATGTCGGTGCCGTGCTCGTAGACGGGCACGCCCGCCTGGCCACCGACGGTCACGAGCTGGGTGATGGCTGCGGGACGGTAGACGTCGCAGGCGACGAGCGCCGGACGCTTGCCCTGCTTCTCGATCAGCTTCGCGAGCTTGCCGCAGGTCGTCGTCTTGCCCGAGCCCTGCAGGCCGCAGACGAGGATCACCGCGGGCGATCCGGTCAGCTCGAGTTTCGTGCTGCCCTCGCCCATCAGCTTCGTCAGCTCGTCGTGGACGATCTTGACGACCTCCTGGCCCGGCGTGAGGCTCTCGGAGACCTCGGCGCCGAGGGCGCGCTCCTTGACCGTCGCGACGAACTGCTTGACGACATCGAAGTTGACGTCCGCCTCGAGCAGCGCGAGACGGATCTCGCGCATGGCGGTGTTGATGTCGTCTTCGCTCAGGCGTCCGCTGGAACGCAGATCGCCGAGCGCATTGCCAAGTCGGTCGGAAAGGGAATCGAGCATCGTGTCGGGCCGGCCACGCCGGTGCTCGGATCATACGGACTCGCCGCGGTGTGCCCGCCGCACCGGGTGGGACAATGCCGGAGTCGCATGGAAATCGAGCTCCAGTACCTGTACACCGGCGACGAACCGCTGATGGTTCCGGCGGAGCTCGCGAACTTCTCGCTCGCCGGCTCGGCGCTGTTCGACATCCGTGACACCTTCTTCGATACCGGCGATCTCGATCTGCGCCGAGCGGGCTGCTCCCTGCGGATCCGCCGCCAGTCGAACCTGCCGACGCCGTTCCTCACGTGGAAGGGACCGTCCACGCGACGCGCGGATCGGGCGCGCGAGCGCGAGGAGATCGAGTTTCCCGTCGATCACATCCCCGCGGACGGCGGTGAGATGCTCGAGGCGCTCGATGCCGCGGGCCTGCAGGAGAAGTTCGCCGCGGTGATCGGCGAGAAGCCGAAGCTCGCGATGATCGGCGAGCTCGAGAACCGCCGCTCGACCCACGACTACGTGCAGGGCCTCCACCACGTCGAGCTCTGCTGGGATCGCCTGCGCTTCCCGCTCGGCCCGTCGCAGATCCGCCTCGAGCTCGAGACGAAGAACGACTACGCGGGCCGCTTCATCGGCGATTTCGACCGCGAGCTGCGCGAGATCTTCAACGGCGACCTCTCCGACGCCGAGTACGGCAAGGCGAAGGAGCTGTGCGTGCGGCTCTACCCGGAGCTGTTCGGCCCGCAGGCCGCCTGACGCCGGCATGCAGGTCCGAGCCCCGCTTCGGACTCGCTCGGTGCGTGCAGATCTGGAGTCTGGCTCAGATCGTCACGACGGGTCGGCGAGCTCCGCGTTGACGGCCTTGTAGGCGGCGAGCGTGATGTCGCGCTCGCGGCCGTGGTCGACGATGCGGAGCGGGCGATCCGGTGCCCAACGGTTGACGTAGGCGCCGGTCGGGTCGAACTTCTTCTCCTGCAGATCCGGATTGAAGACCCGGAAGTACGGGGCGGCGTCGAGGCCGGTGCCGGCCACCCACTGCCACGAGCCCGCGTTCGAGGCGAGGTCGCCGTCGGTGAGGTGCCGACGGAACCACTGCTCGCCGCGGCGCCAGTCGATGTGGAGGTCCTTGACGAGGAAGCTGGCGGCGACCATCCGGGCGCGGTTGGCGATGTTGCCGGTCGCGAACAGCTGGCGCATCGCCGCATCGACCATGCCGAAGCCCGTCTCGCCGCGCGTCCAGGCCTCGAAGTGCTCGTCGGTGCCGATCCACTCGATGTGGTCGTAGCGCGGGTCGATGCAGTGCTCCGCGAGATCCGGATGATGGTGCAGGACGTACTTGAACCAGTCGCGCCACAGGAGCTCGCTCGCGAACTTCGGCGCACCCGCGCGATCGGCCACGTGCAGCGCGCGACGCGGCGACAGCATGCCCTGGCGGAGATAGCCCGACAGGCGCGACGTGGCGTCGGGCTCGGCCACGAGATCGCGGTCGTCGGCGTAGCGAGCGAGATACCCGTCGTCGCGCCACGAGCGCAGGCGCGCCAGCGCGTGCGTCTCGCCGCCCGGCACGTCGGAGCGCAGAGATACCGGGCGGCCGACGAGCGTCTCGACCGACGGGATCTCCGGCGCCGGCGTCGGGTGCAGACGGCCCTTGAGGTCGTAGTCATGCGGTGGGGCGGGCAGCTCCTCGAGCACCCGGCGCACGCCGCGGGCGTAAGCCGAGTAGGTACGACAGGGATTGCCCTCCTTCGTGAGGACCAGCTCGTGCGGCACGTTGACCTCGTCGTCCACCACGAGCAGCTCGACGCCGATGCCGCGCAGGGCGTCCTCGGCCGCGCGCTCCACGTTCCCGGCCGCGGGCTCCTCATCGCGATTCGCGCACACGCGCTCCACGCCGAGCTCGCGCGCGACATCGACGAGATGCTTGACGGTATCGCCGCGACGGACGATCAGCCCTCCCCCGCGCTCCGCGAGCCGCGCCTGCAGGTCCTCGAGCCCCTCGACGATGAACCCCAGCTGCGCGTGGCCCACGCCGCGCCCCTTCATCGCCGGATCGAGGACATAGAGGAAGGCGAGCGGCGCGCCGGTCTCGAGGGCAGCCGCGATCGCGTGCGAGTCGTCGAGCCGCAGGTCGCGGCGGAGCCAGATCAGTACGGGAGACGCCATCTCCATGATCTTCGCACCCCAACCCGATGCCGCCGAGTTAACAGAGGGGTCAGACCCCTCTGTTAACCGACGCCGTCAGATCTCTCTGAGGAGTGAAGTTAACAGAGGGGTCTGCCCCCTCTGTTAACTCACTCGGCGAGGCCGAGGAGGGCGCGGGCGTACGACGCGGCGTCGAACGGGCGCAGGTCGTCGAGCGACTCGCCGACGCCGATCAGCTTGATCGGCACGCCGATCTCGTGCGCAATCGCCAGCGCGATACCGCCCTTCGCGGTGCCATCGAGCTTCGTGAGCACGATGCCGGTCAGCGGCGTCGCCTCGCCGAACACGCGGGCCTGCTGCAGGCCGTTCTGGCCGGTGGTGGCATCGACGACGAGCAGCGTCTCGTGCGGAGCGCCCTCCAACCTGCCGTTGATGACGCGCCGGATCTTGGCGAGCTCGTCCATCAGGCCGACCTGGTTCTGCAGACGGCCGGCGGTATCCACGAGCACCACGTCGCGACCGCGGGCCACCGCCGCCTCGATGCCGTCGAAGGCGACCGCGGCAGGATCGCCGCCGTGCGCCGACCCCACGAAGTCGGCGTCGGCGCGCTCGGCCCAGACCTGCAATTGCTCGTCGGCGGCGGCGCGGAAGGTATCGGCCGCGGCGATCACGACGCTCTTGCCGACGCGGCGCAGATGCTCGGCCAGCTTGCCGACCGTGGTCGTCTTGCCGGTGCCGTTGACGCCGACCATCAGGATCACCGTCGGCTCGTGCGACACGTCGATGCGCGCCTCGGCCCCCGCCAGCAGATCGGCGATCTCCTCGGCCAGTGCCGGCGCCAGATCCGCGCCCGGTGTGAGACCACCGGCGGCGGCGCGACGCTCGAGGCGACCGATGATCTCCACGGTCGCCGGCACGCCGCAGTCGGCGAGCAGCAGCGCCTCCTCCAGCTGCTCCCACGCCTCGGCGTCGTCGGGATCGAAGGCGATCGACTGGATCTGCCCGGTGAGCGCCTTGCTCGACTTCGACAGGCCATCGACGAGACGGCGGAAGAAGCCGCCCCCGCCCTGCTCGGCCTGCGGAGCCTCCTCGACGACGGGGACGTCACCGAGGCCGGAGAACATCTGGTGCGGATCGGCCATGGGCTACGCCAGATCCGGCGCGGCGGCGAGCGCCGGGCCGTCGCTCTCGCGCGGCAGGCGCCGCGAGATCACCTGCGACACGCCGTTGCCCGGCATCGAGACGCCGTACAGGGCGTCCGCGGCCTCCATCGTGCCGGCCTGGTGCGTGATGACGATGAACTGCGCGCGATCGCGGAAGCGGTTGACGAGCTCGAGGAAGCGATCGATGTTGACCTCGTCGAGCGCGGCATCGACCTCGTCGAGGACGTAGAACGGGCTGGGACGCGCGAGCATCAGCGCGAAGGTGAAGCCGAGGGCGGCCATCGACTTCTCGCCACCCGACAGGACCTGCAGCGAGCGGATCTTCTTGCCGGCCGGCTGGACCTCGAGCTCGACGCCCGGCTCGGGTGCCTCGCGCACCGCGTCGAGATCGTCGAGATCGTTCTCGGCCTCGACTGCAGGGCCCTCGTCCTGCCCCGCATGGGCATCGGCGGCCTCGACGGCCTCCTCCTCGCCCTCGAGGTCGATGACGTCGGCGGGATCGACGAGCTTGAGCCGACCGGAGCCACCCGGGAACAGCGTCTCCATGACCTCGGCGAAGCCCGCCTCGACCGTCTGGTACGTGCTCTCGAAGCGGTTGCGGATCTCGGCGCCGAGTTCGCGGACGAGCTTGCGCAGCTCGGCGACGGACCTCTCGAGGTCGGTGATCTGCTCGGTGATGTCGTCGGCCTCCTGCTTGGCCTCCTCGTACGCCTCCTTGGCGAGCGGGTTGACCGCGCCGAGCTGCACGATGCGGCGCTCGAGGCGCTCGACCTTGCCCTCGCGCGTCGTGCGCTCGTCCTCTGGCAGCGGCTCCGTCATGTCGACGACGTCCTTGGCGCCCTCGCCCTGCTGGTCGATCAGCTCGCGGCGGCGCGCGCCGAGATCGGTGAGGCGCTCCTCGCAGCGCTCGAGCTCGACGCCCAGTGCGGCGACCCGGCCCGCGGCGTCGCGGCGCTCCGCGCCCAGGCGGGCATCGTCGTCGGCGCAGGAGCGCAACTCGGCTCCGAGCTCGGTGACCCGCGCCTCGCCGGCCTGCGTCTGCGCGCGGGCCGGCTCACGGAAGCGCTCGGCGGTGACGAGCGAGGCCCGGATCGTCTCGAGGATCGTGGGCAGCTGATCGACGACTGCGGTGAGGGCGGCGGCGCCCTTCTGGGCGAGCTCGGCCTGGCGCTCCTGCTCGGTGGCCAGCGTCCGCAAGCGGGCGCCCTCGACGCGGGCGCGCTCGGCACGCTCCTCGGAGGCGGCACGGCGGCCGCGACGGTCCGCGACCT
>CAZPQP010000111.1:0-6487 GCA_964588635.1 uncultured Bifidobacterium sp. | reverse complement strand
CCGCAGGCGCGCGAGCTGATGCTCGAGTCGATGCCCGTCAACTTCGTCGATGCGCCCGAATACCCGCAGACGGCCGAGCTCGAGCGCCGCTGCGTCTCGATCATCGCGGACCTGTTCAACGCCGACGCCACGGGCGACACCGCGGTCGGCACCTCGACGGTCGGCTCGTCCGAGGCCGTCATGCTCGCGGGCCTCGCGCTCAAGTGGAACTGGCGCGCGCGCCGCACGGCGCAGGGCAAGCCCGCCGACAAGCCCAACATCGTCACGGGCTCCAACGTGCAGGTGGTCTGGGAGAAGCTGGCGCGCTACTTCGACATCGAGCTGCGCTGCGTCGACATGACCCACGAGCGAACCGTCATCGGCGTGCCCGAGGCGAAGGCGCTGATCGACGAGAACACGATCGCGGTGGTGGGCATCCTCGGCTCGACGTACACGGGCGAGTTCGAGCCGATCCAGGAGCTCGACGCGATGCTGCAGGGGCTCAACGAGGAGACCGGGTGGGAGGTGCCGCTGCACGTCGACGCGGCCTCCGGCGGCTTCGTCGCGCCCTTCGCCTACCCGGATCTCGTCTGGGACTTCCGACTGCCGACGGTCAAGTCGATCAACGTCTCCGGTCACAAGTACGGCCTCGTCTATCCCGGCGTGGGCTGGGCGATCTGGCGCTCGCGCGAGGAGCTCCCCGACGACCTGCTGTTCCACGACGCGTACCTCGGCGAGGACCAGATCACCTTCAACCTCAACTTCTCGAAGGCCTCCAACCAGGTCGTCGGGCAGTACTACAACTTCCTCCGCCTCGGCCGGGCAGGCTACACGCGGATCATGGAGGGGCTGCTGGCGACGTCTGCGCACATCGCCGACGCCGCGGAGGCCAGCGGGCACTTCAACGTGATCAGTGCCCGCGATGCCCTGCCGCTGGTGACGGTGACGCTGAAGGACAGCGAGCGCTACTCGTGCCACGACCTGTCGGACAAGCTCCGCGAGCGCGGCTGGGTGATCCCCGCCTACCCGCTGCCGCCGAAGGCCGACGACGTCGACTGCCTGCGCGTCGTGGTTCGCGAGGGCTTCAGTCGCGACATGGCCGATCGCCTCATGGAGGACGTCACGCGGGCCGTGAATGCGCTCAACGCGCGGCCGCCGGCGACGCCGAAGCGCGTGCGGCACCATCGCTCCGCGCAGCACATCTGCTGACGCCGGACGTCAGGAGGCGGTGCGGCCGGCGACGGCGACGAGATCGACGAGCGACGACATGCCGCGGTGGCGCGGCCCCTCGTCGAGCTCCACGTCGTACTCGTCGATCAGCTCGACCGTCAGCGTGGGGAAGGCGGAGCGCAGTTCCTCCACGGCGTAGAGGTGGTCGAGCGACTTCGGGCCACCCGTGCCGTAGGCGAGCTGGCCAGGGCCGTAGCCCTCGAGCAGCAGCACGCCACCCGGGCGCAGCGCAGCGGCCATCTGCGCGAACATCCGCGCGCGACCGATCGGATCGGTGAACTGGATGAAGATGCCGACCACCGCGTCGTAGGTGCCGACCGGCCAGTCCCACTCCTCGAGGTCGACCTGCTCGTGCCGCACCTCGACGCCGCGCTCCGCCGCCAGCGCCTGGGCCTTGGCGATCGCATTGGCCGCGGCCTCGACGGCGTGGACGTGGTGCCCCTGCTCGGCCAGCCACGTGCTGTTGCGGCCTTCGCCGTCGGCGATGCAGAGCACGTCTGCACCGGGCCTGAGCCGACCGGCTTCGCGCACGAGGAACGCGTTCGGCGCCGTACCGAACTGATACTCGGGCGTGGAGAATTTCTCCTCCCACTGCGCGATGTTCTGCTTGCTCATGCGAGCAGTCTGGCGGACGTCAGTCCTCGACGATGCCGACGGCGCGGATCGGCGAGCCCGTGGCGGGCACGAGGCGCAGCGGGAAGCCGAAGAACTGGAAGCGCTGGTTCACGACCTCCTTGAGGTTGTTGAGGTTCTCGAAGTGCGTGATGCCGACGTCGGCGCAGGCGCGGTGGTTCGTGTACGCGCCGGTCTGGTAGACGAGGTCGGGGCTGATCGTCTCGACGCCGAAGATCTTGACGCCCTTGTCCTTCATCCAGTAGACGCACTCCGCCGCGACGCCGCTGAAGCCGTCGAGGAAGGCGGGCGTGCCGGCCGTCTTGTTGTAGTGGTCGGTGCAGAACAGGAGGATGTCGCCGTGCCGGATCTCCTGGCCGCTCGCCTTGATCGCGGCCTCCATCTCGGCGACCGTCACCTCATGGCCCTTCGGGTACTCGCGCACGTCGATGCACACGGCGTCGCCGCAGAAGGTGTCGAGCGGCATCTCGTCGATCTTCGCCGCGTTCGGGTCGGGATCGAAGTGCCCGAGGGCGTCCACGTGCGTGGCGGCGTGGTTCGACGTGATGATGATCTGCGCGTCGAACGACTTCTGGTCGCCCGTGGCGTCCGAGTGCTGGAGGTGGCGAAGCACCTGCACCGTGGGGAAGAAGGGATGCAGCTGCGACTCGTTCGAGAGCGGCTGGGACAGGTCGATGACGCGGCGGGCCATGGTCGGCTCCTCAGTGGCTGTGGGAATGGGCGTGGTCGTGGTGATGGTCGTGCTCGTCGTCGCACTCGACGTTCACGTAGCCGGAGCGGAACGGCGCGGGCAGCCCTGTCTCCTCGTCGTACCTGTTGCGCCAAATGCAGCCCGTGTCGTTGGTCAGCAGATGCAGGGACACGCTGGTGACGTCGCTCGTGGTCGTGATCTGGTGGATGTCGTCATCCGGCGGAATCAGCGCGAAGAACTCGCCCGGCTCGATCTTGTTGGACGACTTGAGATGCACGCGCTCGTGGTCGTCGCCGTGCGCGTAGACGTCCTCGTCCTGCGTGCCGCGGTAGAGGCCGATCAGGCCCCAGGCGCGGTGATCGTGGATCGGGGTCGATTGCCCGGGTGGGACGACGAGCGAGAACAGGCAGAGCGAGCCGTCCTGCGCGCGGTAGAGCGCCCACTGCCCGATGCCGTTGCCCATGCCGCTCTCGGGCGCATCGGCCATGTACTCCTCGGGCAGCCAGTCCTGGTCGTCCATCAGCCGGGTGAACAGCGGCTTCAGACGCTCGATCGCGTCCTCGACGCGGCCGCCCTCGGCGATCGCGGACTTCACCTCGTCGATGAACTCGCGCATGTGCGGGGTATCGAGGATGAACTCGGGCCCGTGGTGGTGGCTATGGAGAAGGTGCTGGGTGTCGCACATGCCGAGGACTCTACACGATTGCTTATGATGACCATAAGTATTTGTTTGCGCCGCTTGCGGGCGACCGGTTGCAACGCCGACGCGTCGCGCGGTCTACGCGGCCGTGAGCCGCACTGGGACGCTCGACCACGAGCGCAGCGTGTTGTGCAGATACAGCGTGGGCTTGGCCGTCAGCTCAATCGCGGACACGCGGCGCGCCAGCTCCTCGAGCAGCGCCTGTGACTCCTGGCGCGAGATCGGCTGGCCGACGCACTGGTGGATGCCCATGCCGAACGCCAGCTGGCCGCCCGTGTCGCGGTCGATGTCGAAGCGGTCGGCGGTGTCGCCCCAGCGGCGCGGGTCGCGGTTCGCAGCACCGAGGAAGACCACGAGCTTGGAGCCAGCCGGCAGCTGCACACCGTCGAGCTCGACGTCGCGGCTCGTGGTGCGGAAGAAGCACGTGAAGGGCGACTCGTACCGCAGCGCCTCATCGATCGCGAACTTCATCAGCGACGGATCGGCATGCACCTTCGCCCACTGCTCGGGATGCTGCGCGAGGAGCAGCAGGGTGTTCGTGATCGCGAAGACGGTGGTGTCGAGTCCGGCCGAGAGCATCGCGCGGATCAGCAGCGTGGCCTGCTCGGGCGGGATCACGCCGGCATCGGCCTGCTCCCAGATCTGCGCCCCCATCCCGTCGGGGGTGAGGACGCTGCGTTCGCAGTTGGCGAGCACCCACTCCGGTGTGCCGGCACCTGCCTCGACGTGGTGGCGATGCAGGTCGTTGTCGGGACCGAAGTACGAGAAGTTCATCGCGCCGTGGGTGAGCAGGTTCTCGCGGCGTCCCTCGCGTCCGATGCCGACGGCATCGCCGAAGACGCGCAGCGTGAACTCCTCGGCGATGTCGTGGACGAGGTCGATGTCATCAGCGCCGATCACGGCGTCGGTCAGCTCGGTGGCGTAGGCGTCGAAGCCCGGCCGCAGCTGGCGCATCTTGCGGGGCGCGATCACCGAGGTCATGGCCGTGCGCATCGGCGTGTGGCGTGGGGGATCGGACTCGAGGATGCCCTGCGGGCGCCAGTTCGGCGTGATGTGGAGGTTCGTGGGACCGACGCCGGCACTCGAGATGAACGTCTCGTGGTCGACGAGCAGCTCGCGCATCGACGCGAAGCGCGTGAAGGCGTGCACGCCGTACTGCTCGAGCCATACGGCGGGCCCCGCATCGCGCATCCGCTCGAACAGCGGGTACGGATCCGTCAGGTTCGGGATCGACCACGGGTCGTCGGCAATCGCCGTGATCCCGGGTGCGGGCTCGGTGGCTCCGTGCGGTGCGTGGTGGGCAGCATCCATCTTGGCGCCACGATACCGCCTGCGCTACGCCTGCTGTGGGACAATCCCCGCGTGACGGATCACGCATTCATCGTCGAGTTGAACGACGGCAGCGAGATTGAGGTCGGCGCCGACCAGACGATCATGGAGGCGATCGAGGCCTCTGGTCGCCGCGTCCTCAACTCCTGTCGCGAAGGCAACTGCGGCACCTGCGAGACGAACGTCCTCGCTGGCGAGGTCGATCATCGCGACGACGTCCTCGACGATGACGAGAAGGCCGCGAACGACGTGATGATGATCTGCGTGTCGCGCGGCAAGGGCGAGCGGCTCGTGCTCGACCTCTAGGCCTGCAGCGCCATGATCGCCCCGAGCACGATCTCCGCGGCGAGGGCCGCGTCGCGCGTGTCCGAGTCCTCGAGCGGCGTGTGCGAGAGGCCGTCGACGCAGGGTACGAAGACCATCGCCGTCGGGACCTTGTCGGCCACGCACATCGTGTCGTGGGCCGCGCCCGAGGGCATCACCATGAACGGCTCGCCTGTGGCCTCGGCCTCCTGGCGCAGCGCCTCCACGATCCCGTCGTCCATCGGCGTGATCGGGAGCGCCTGGCGCTCGACCCACTCGAAGCCGACGCCGCGAGCCTCGGCCCGCTCCTTGGCGTACGGCACGATGCGATCGCGCAGCTCGACGTGTCCGCCCGTCACCGAGCGCGTGTCGAGCGAGACGCGCACGCTGCCCGGCACGACGTTGATCAGGCACGGGTGCGTCTCGAGCTCACCGGTCGTGCCGACCGTCGTATTGCCGATCTCGTTGGCGAGGCGCTCGACCTCGAGGATCGTCTCCGCCGCGGGGATGGCGGCGTCGACGCGGAAGTCCATCGGCGTGGCGCCTGCGTGATCGGCGCGGCCGGTGAAGTGGAAGTCGCCGTGCACGTACCCGGGGAGGGCGTGCACGACGCCGATGCGGTTGTTCGTGTCCTGCAGGACGCGCCCCTGCTCGATGTGGACCTCGATCCAGCCGGTCAGGCCCTCGATCTCCTCGATCGACTCCCGCCAGCGCTCGGGCTCGTAGCCCGCTGCCTTCGCCGAGTCCCAGAAGGAGGTGCCATCCGGGGCGAGGATCGTGGTCTTCAGCTCCTCCTCGGTGACGCGCTGCAGCATGATCCGCGAGCCGAGCAGCATCTGACCGAAACCGGAGCCCTCCTCCTCGAGGAACGAGATGAGGCGCAGGGGGATGTGCTGGCCCGACTCCTGCGCGAGTCGGCAGACCTCGAGCGCGGTGACGACGCCGAGCGTGCCGTCGTACTTGCCGCCGTTGCGGTTCGAGTCGCAGTGCGAGCCGATGCCGAAGGCCGGCGCGCCCTTGGGCACGTTCGAGGCGATCAGCGTGCCGACCGGATCGCGCCACACCTCGAAGCCGATCTTCTCGAGCTCGCGGGTGAAGTACTGCAGCGTGTTCTCGTAGACGTCGGTGTACGCGTAGCGGCGGATCGCCTCGTCGGACTCGGTGAAGTCCGGCCCGCCCAGCGTCTCGATGTCGTGCTCGATGCGCTCGTACGAGCGCTCGCGATCGATCGTCACGGTCTTCGCCATCGTCATACCTCCACGTCGCCGAAGGCTCCCGCCTCGGCCAGTGCGTTGATCTCGGATTCGTCCATGCCCGCCAGCTCCGTCAGGACCTGGCGCGTGTGCTCGCCGCGCTTCGGCGCGGGCTTGAGCTCCTCGGCGGCACCGGGCATGCGCAGCGGCGAGCGGATCTGCCGCACGGTGCCGAGCACGGGATGCTCGGTCTCGGCGATCAGGTCGCGCGCGATCGTCTGCGGATCGGCGGCGGCCTCGGCGATCGAGTAGATCGGACCGCTCGGCACGTCCGCCTCGGCGAGCACCTTCACCCAGTGGGCGGTGGTGTTCGTCGAGAGGGCCTGCTCCAGCTCGGCGACGCAGGCGTCACGGTTCTCGAGGCGGGCG
>CAZPQP010000110.1:0-6554 GCA_964588635.1 uncultured Bifidobacterium sp. | reverse complement strand
TCAGACCCCTCTGTTAACTTGCGCGGCTCTCAATGGCGGGCCGGCTGCGAAGGGCTGCAAGTTAACAGTGGGGTCTGACCCCTCTGTTAACTCAGGCGGCTCTCAATGGCGGGCCGGCTGCGAAGGGCCGCAGGTTAACAGTGGGGTCTGACCCCTCTGGTACCTCAGTGCCCGGTCAGCCAGTCGACGAACGCGCCGGCGCGGGACGTCTTCGTGCCCGTCTCCTCCTGCGCCTCAGCGATGCGGAGGAGCTTGAGGGAGCCGTTCGCGGCGATCCAGCGGGCCGGTTCCGGCTCCCACTTGCGGGAGCGGTGGTTGACCCACGGGAGCGTGGTGATGTCGGTGTCGCGCTGGAGGATCAGGTCGGCGAGCGTGCGGCCGGCGAGGTTGGTCACGGCGACGCCGTCGCCGACGTAGCCGCCGGCCCAGCCCAGGCCCGTACGCCGGTCGAGGCCGACGGAGGACTGGAAGTCGCGCGGGATCCCGAGTACGCCGCCCCAGGTGTGGGAGATCTGCGCGTCGGCAGCGGCGGGGAAGAGCCTGGCGATCACGCCCTGCAGGCGCTCATGCACCGGCAGGTCGTGGAACCGCGTCTCGAGGCGGCTGCCGAAGATGTACGGATGGCCACGGCCGCCGAGGGCGATCCGATCGTCGGCCGTGCGCTGCGCGTAGATGAAGAGACGACGGCCATCGGACAGGACCTCGCGTCCATTCCAGCCGATCTCGTCCCAAACCGACTGCGGCAGCGGCTCGGTCGCGACCATGCAGGAGGCGAAGGGCATCAGCCGGCGCTTCTCGCCCTTCAGCTCGGGCGTGAACCCCTCCGTCGCGCGGATCACGATCTCGGCGTGCACGGTGCCGCGATCGGTGAGCACGCGGCCCTGCTCGATCCGGGTGACGTTGGTCCCCTCGTAGATCCCGACGCCACGGCGTTCGACGACGTCGGCAAGGCCGCGCGCCAGGCGGGCGGGGTGGATCCGGGCGGCGTGGGGGCAGAAGACGGTGCCGAGGGCGCCGGGGACGGCTGTGCGCTCAAGGGTCTCCTCGGCCGACAGCAGGCGATAGTCGGCGTCCGTGTGGCCGAAGGCATGGTGGGCCTCCACGGCATGCTGCGCGTGCTGCAGACCGACCGGGGTCATGGCCAGCGTGGACCAGCCGCCCTTGTGGAAGTGGGCGTCGATGCCCTCCTTCTCCAGCACGGCGCCGATCACATCGACGGTCTCGAAGCAGGTCCGCTCGTAGCGCATGACGGCGTCGTGGCCGTGGTCCTTGACGAAGCGGTCACGACTGCCGGGGAGTCCGCCGTAGCACCAGCCGCCGTTGCGACCGGACGCGCCGAACCCGGCGATGTCGCGCTCGATGATGACGATGCGCAGGGACGGATCGAGCTCGGTCAGGTAGTACGCGGTCCAGAGTCCGGTGAAGCCGGCGCCGACGATCGCGACATCGGCCTGCGTGTCGCCCGGCAGCGGCGCGCGCCGCGTGAGCGCGCCGGGCACCGAGTCGTGCCAGAAGCTCGTCGCGCGATAGTGCGCATCTTCCGCTGCGGACGTGGTGGAGGAGCCGGTGGTCTCGGTCGTCGCCATGCGACGAGTGTACCGGTGCGCTACGCCGTCTTGTCGACGGCGTCGAGGACGGCGGCGTCGACGAGGCCCAGGCGGAAGGCGCGACTGACCGCCTCGGCGCGGGTGGTGCAGCGGAGGCGGCGGTAGATGCCGCGCAGGTGATTCTCGACGGTCGTCTCGGCGATCCAGAGCCGCCGGCCGATCTCACGCGAGGGGAGGCCCAGACAGAGCAGGTGGAGGATCTCGAGTTGCCGCTCCGTCAGCGCGACCGGGGCCTCGTCGTCGCGATCGAGGGCGAGCAGCACGACGAGAGCGCCGCCCTCGTGCGGGCGGGCATCGAGCAGCAACGGCGCGCCGTCGAGCACGACGCGACGCCGCACCGTGCGGCCGCCGATGGCCTCACGCAGGGCGGGAGCGAGCTGGGCATGGCGGGCACCCAGATCCAGGCCCTCGGCGAGGTGGACCGAGTCGACGAGCGCGGTGCCGCCGGTCAGCTCGGTCACGACCAGCGCGTCGTCCACCGCGAACGCCACGGCGGGAAGAGCGGCGAAGGTGTGGGACAGGGTCTGCACGGGAGTGCCGGCTGCCTGACGCGAGGCAGCAGTGTCCCGCTTATCGCGCCGGTGAAGCGGCTGGCCGAGCCGGCGGGCGGATATCGAGCCGGATCGATCCGTCCTCGAGCGCGACCGCATTCCAGTCGCGCCAGCGGGGAGCCAGTTCCGCGAGCGAATCGCCGCGCTCGTCGAGGCGCACGGCGGGGACGCCGCCGGGCTCCACCAGGTAGCGGTACCAGGAGAGATCCCAGACGATCGAGATGGCGGCACCCGGGCGGCGGCCGCCGAAGGCGACGACGCTGACCCGCGGCTGGCCGAGGCTCTTGGAGATCCCGGAGACGGTGCCGCGGTAGGGGCTCTCGTTGAAGGTGTCGACGCTGATCAGCATCGTCGTGGCGCGCGCGAGCTCATCCGCCGTGCCGAGGCCGTGCGGCGCGCGGATCGGGTCGTTGGGATCGATCTCCGGCGTCGCCGTGCGCCGACGCAGGCGCTCCAGGACGCTCTCGCGATGGACGCTGACGGGCGGCGGTGCCGGTCGGCCCTCCTCGACCCAGCCGTCGGCGCGCGCCTCTGCGGCGCAGAGGCGGCAGACCGTACGCGAGCGTCCTTGATGGCAGAAGCGCAGGGGCTCCTCGCCGAGGAGGATCGTGCGCTCGCAGATCGCGCACGCCAGCAGGCGATCGGCGCTCGTCAGGCGGTCGTGGGTCGTGGACATCGAGGCGGAATGATACGGGCGAGCCGGTGTCAGCCGTCGGACTGCCCATCTCCCCGCGGGTGCGCCTGGGCGTGGGCGCGTCGCAGGTGGGGCAGGCCGAGGTGGGTGTACACCTCCGTCGTGGCGAGGGAGGCATGGCCGAGCAGCTCCTGGATCGCCCGGAGATCGCCTCCGCCCTCCAGCATGTGGGTTGCGTAGGCGTGGCGCAGTGCATGCGGGCCATGCCCCTCGAGACCGACGGCCTTCAGTCGCCGGGTCAGGGCGCGGCGCACGCCGGAGGTGTCGAGACGATTGCCGCGTGTCGAGAGCAGCAGAGCCTGCGGCGAGTCGGCCGTGGCCAGCTCGGGGCGGCCGCGGGCGAGCCATGCGTTGACGGCATCGGCTGCCGGCTCGCCGATCGGAACCAGCCGGGTCTTGCCGCCCTTGCCCGTCACGCGCAGCGTGCGGCCGTCGAGAGCGGCCAGGTCGAGTGCGCAGGCCTCGGCGGCCCGGAGCCCCGCGCCGTAGAGGAGCTCCAGGAGCGCACGGTCGCGCAGTCCGAGCGGCGTGTCCGGCCATGCCACGTCGAGCATGCGCGCGGTGTCACGCGCGGGTGGTACGGCGGGCAGGCGCCGCTGGCGCTTCGGGCCGGGAATCTCCGCTGCGGGATCGCCGTCGCCGTCGCCCGCCAGGCGGCGATGGAATCCTCGGACAGCGGAGAGCCGGCGGGCACGCGTCGTCGCGGCCAGCTCGCGTGCCGCGAGGTCGGCGGCGTACGCGCGCACGTCCGCCCGCGTGGCATGCACGGGATCGGACCCGCGCCCCTCCAGCCAGGTGGCGTAGTCGCGCAGGTCGGACCGGTAGGCGCGCAGCGTCTGCGGGCTGGCGCCGCGCGCACCGAGGGACGCGAGGTGCTGCTCGATCGGATCGATCGCGGTTGCCATACCCGCTCGTTCGCCGCGGCGCCCGCGTCTCTTGCCTCAGTCGCGTCGCCGGCGCAGGCCACCGGCCGCGAGTGAGGCCATCCAGATGGCGATCACGGCCGCGCCGATCGCCGGGATCCGCTGCCCGCCGTGCCACGCGGCCCAGGCCACGACCAGCAGTCCGATCGCGAGCACGGCGAAGAGGATCCGGGTTGCCATGTCGGCACCGTGGCAGGTGAGCGTGCTTTCGTCCAGCCCACCGACGGCAGGCGGCAACGTACAGTTCGTCCCATGTCCCGCGTCCGCCTCCTGCTCTCCCTCGCCGCGCTCGTCGCGTTGCTCGTCGTCGCACTGCCTGCCGCCGCGGCGAAGCCCCAGGTGCGCGTCGTCGGCGGCCAGGCGGCCGCGATCGCGGACATGCCATGGATCGTGTACCTCGAGTCCGATCTCGGCGGCTCGAACTCCTGGTCGTGCGGGGGCACGGTCGTCGGCCCGCACTTCGTGCTGACGGCCGCCCACTGCGTGATCGACAAGGGCCAGGTGATCAAGCCCGGGCAGATCAGCGGCGTGGCCGGGCGCGCGGACCTGCGCACGCAGGACGGCACGCCGTTCGACGTCGTCCGCATCGCCGTCAACCCGACGTACAACCGCGCGAGCGCGACGGAGGGCGGTCCGGGCGACGCCGCGCTCCTGTGGACGAGCGTCGATCTGCCGTATCCGGCGCTGCCGCTGGCGACCACCGCGGACGCGCCGTTCTACGCCGCGGGTGTCCTCGCGCGGATCGCCGGATGGGGGCTGACGTCGTCGGCCGGCGCCTCGTCGGACGTGCTGATGACCGCATCCGTGCCGATCGTCTCCGATGCCGACTGCGCCAAGAACGACCAGGTGTCGCTGGCCGAGGCGCAGGTGATGGTCTGCGCGGGGTACGCGGCCGGCGGCATCGATTCGTGCCAGGGCGACAGCGGTGGGCCGTTGACGGTCCTCAATGGGGCGGGGGCCACGATCCTGGCCGGCGTGGTGTCGTGGGGCTACGAGTGCGCGGCGGCCGGCCGTCCGGGGCTCTACACGCGCGTCGCGACGCTCACGCAATGGATCACGCCGCTGCTGGCGGGTGATGAGGCGGCCTGGAGCGCCGCTGCCGATCAGTCGCCGCCGCGTGTGCGCATGACGCGCGCCCGCATGGATGCCAAGGCGTACGCCCGGTTCACCTACCGGATCCTCGGCGAGACCGGTCCCACGCGCGAGACGATCACGATCCGGCGCTCGCGGGGCGGCACCGTCCTCCGGCGGCTGTCGACGAAGGCCGCGATCAACCCGCCCGGGAAGAGCTCGGTCGTCACGTGGCGGGTTCCCAACGCGCTGCCGTACGGTGCGTACGTGTGGTGCATGACGTCGCGGGACGCCTTCGGCAACACCTCTGCGCTGCAGTGCGCGCCATTCACCATCTGAAACGGCGTTGGCGCGGCTGCGACCGCGTGGTAGGTTGCCCGCATGGCTTCCCACACCGTTGACAAGAAGGTGCTCGCGCAGGGCCGCGAGGACCTCGTCGCCCTGTTCCGCATCTCGGCGATGCACGGCTACAACGAGGCGATCGACAACCACTACTCGCTCGCCGTCGATGGCCATGACGACCTCTTCCTGCTGAACGCCTACGGCCCGCACTGGTCGGAGACCCGCACCAGCGACATCGTGCTCGTCGACCTCGACGGCAACGTCGTGGACGGCACGGGGAGCGGCGCCATCACCGCGATGCAGATCCACCGTCAGCTGCACCGCGCCCGTCCGGACGCGCGCTGCATCATGCACACGCACATGCCGTTCGCCTCGGCCGTCGCCTGCACCAAGGGCGGCTTCAACGAGCGTCTCACGCAGAACGCCATGAGCTTCTACGGCACTGTCGCCACGCTGTCGTATGGCGGCCAGGTCGAGGGCGATGAGGAGGGACAGCGGCTCGCCAAGGCCGTGGCCAAGGGAGCCAACGTGATCTTCCTGCAGAATCACGGCGTCATCGTGATCGGCAAGACGCCGGCGCAGGCGTGGCTCCGCACGTACTTCCTCGAGCGCGCGTGCGAGGTGCAGATCCTCGCGCAGTCGACGGGCGACGAGCTCGTGCTGGCGCCGAAGAAGGTCGCCCAGTTCACCAACAGCCAGTGGGAGAAGAACTCCGACGACGAGGCGCCGCCGCTGTTCGCCGCCATGAAGCGCCTGCTCGATCGCGACCAGCCCGGCTGGAACCGTTGACGCGCGCCGTCCACGGCACCATGATCTGACTCCCCGTCGGCTCGGCCGAGTCGGCGTCACCGGCGAAAGGCGAGCATGTCCCCGGCCGTCATCGGAGTCCCCAGCGAGACGAGCGTCCACGAGCGACGGGTCGCGCTCGTCCCCGCCGCCGTGGCCGCGCTGACGAAAGCCGACCTCGCTGTCATCGTCGAGACGGGCGCCGGCGCGCAGGCCGGCTACAGCGACGAGGCCTATCAGGAGGCTGGTGCGACCATCGTCGACCACGCGGGTCAGCTCGTCGAGCAGGCCGACGTGATCGCCACGGTCGGCGCGCCATCTCCGGAAGTGCGCGGCGCGCTGAGTGAGCGGCACACGCTGATCGGCTTCCACGATCCGCTCGGCGACCCGACGGCCCTGCAGCGGCTGGCGGAGACGGGCGCCACGGTGTTCGCGTTCGAGTTCATGCCGCGCATCACCCGGGCGCAGTCGATGGATGCGCTGTCTTCGCAGGCGACCATCGCCGGCTACCACGCGGTGCTGCTCGCCGCCGAGCGCTCGCCGCGCCTGTTCCCGCTGCTGATGACCGCGGCGGGCACGG
>CAZPQP010000109.1:0-6677 GCA_964588635.1 uncultured Bifidobacterium sp. | reverse complement strand
GCGCCACGGTGCGCATCGCCGCCGTCTACACGGCCGCCGAGTCGCTCCTGCCGCCGCTCCTGCGCGCCTTCCGGGAGGCGCACCCGGAGATCCCCATCCAGCTCGAGATCGGCAACCGGGAGTTCGTGCTCGATCTGCTCGCCTCCCGTGGCGCCGACATCGGGATCGGCGGACGGCCGCCTGAGGACGGCTCGCTCGACGGCACGGTCATCGCCCGCAACGAGCACGTCATCGTCGCGGCGCCCGATCACCGCTTCGCCGGTGCCGGCAAGTTGGCGGTGCGCGACCTCGCCGACGAAACGTGGCTGGTGCGCGAGGAGGCCTCCGGTACGCGCCGCCTCGTCGACGAGTACCTCGCCGCCGCGCACATCACCCCGCCCGTCACGACGATCGGGTCGAACTCCGCGGTCGCGGCCGCGGCGATGGTCGGTCTCGGCGTCGGGCTCGTGCCGCTCGTGTCGGTCGACCACCAGATCGCGTCCGGGCAGCTCGTGCGTCTCGCCGTCGATCCGCCGCCGCCGTCGCGCGACTGGTACGCGCTCCTGCCGACGCGGCGGCCCAGCCCCGCCGCCCGCGTTCTGGCGGACTTCCTCAGCGCGGGCTGAGGCTCGTCGCTCGCTCAGTCGGCGCGGAGGAAGGCGACGATCCGTGCGGCCACCATGTCGGGGGCCTCGCAGTGCAGCCAGTGGCCGACGCCGGCAAGCTCCTCGAGGTCGAGGCCGGCGGGAAAGCGATGCTCGAACCCGCGGAAGCACGCGGGACGGATGCAGCCGTCGTCCGCGCCGTGGAGCATCAGCGTCGGCACCACGACGTCGCCGGTGGACGTCGCCGCCCCGAAGTCATCGCGGTACCACCCATGCACGGCCTCGCCGACCCCCGGCTGGGCCAGCAGCTCCTTGACGGCAGGCCACTCCGCCCGTGTCAGTCCTGGCGACCATTCCTCGTGGATCTGGTCGAGCCACAGCGGGTCGGCGGCCAGCTGCGCGGCACCGCCGGAGTACGCGAGGATCCAGGCGTAGGCGGCGGTCTTCTGCTCCTGCAGATCCCGGCGTCGCGCCACGAAGCCAGCGGGATGCGGGATCGCCAGCGACACCACGCGGGTTATGCGGTCGGCGTGCTCGGCACCGAGATCGAGCGCCACGCAGCCGCCCCAGTCGTGCCCGACGACCGGTACCCGCTCAAGCCCATAGGCGTCGAGCACGGCGACCATGTCCTCGGCGACACGAGCCGAGTGGTAGTCGTCCACGGGTCCCGAGGGACGGTATCCCGGCAGGGCGGGGAGGAGGCAGCGGAAGCCCGCTGCCGCCAGCCGTTCCACGAGAGGCGTCATGCCGATCGGGGCGTCGGGGAAGCCGTGCAGCACGAGCACGGGGTCACCTGCGCCGACCTCCCAGACGGCGAGGTCGTTGCGCGCCCGCACGATGCGCGGTTCGTCGGCGAACGTGCCCATCAGACGGCCGAGTACCCGCCGTCGACCGGGAGGATCGCGCCGGTCAGCCACCGGGCGTCATCGCTGGCGAGGAAGAACGCGGCCCCGGCGATGTCCTCGACCTCGCCGAGGCGCGCCATCGGCGTTCGCGCCTCGAGCGACGCGAGCCGGTCGGGCTCGTCCCACATGTCGCGGGTCATCGCGGTGCGCACCCAGCCCGGCGCGATCGCGTTGACGGTGATCATCTCGGGCGCGAGCTCGATCGCGAGCGTGCGCGTCAGCTGCACGACGGCACCCTTGCTCATGTTGTAGTGGAGACCCGTCTGCACCCCCGTGATGCCGGCGATCGACGCGAGCGTGATGATGCTGCCGCCGCGGCCCTGCACGACCATCGCGCGGGAGGCCTCGCGGCAGGTCCACCACATGCCATCGACGTTGACGGCCTGCACGCGCTTGTAGTCCTCCCAGGGCTCATCCCGCAGCGCGTGCGCCTTGGGGGAGATGCCGGCGTTCGCGACGCAGATGTCGAGCCCGCCGAAGTTCGCGCGTGCGAGCTCGATCGCGGCGATCACCTGCTCGCCGTCGGTCACGTCGCACTGGGCGAACAGCGCCTGGCCGCCGCGCTCGGCGATCAGCTCGTGGGTCGGCGTCGACTCCTCCCAGCTGCCCGCCACGGCCTCCGGCGTGATGTCGGCGCAGACCACGTTCGCTCCCTCGGCGGCGTAGCGCAGGGCGATCGCCCGCCCGTTCCCGCTGGCCGCTCCCGTGATCAGGGCAACCTTGCCCTGCAGTCGCTGATCGTTCATGTCAGTCTCCCTCTGCTCGTGTCTCGGCGGTGAGCACCGCGTCGCGCCCGCCGTCGAGGCGGATGGTGGTGCCGTTCAGGGACGGCGTCTGCCCGGACAGGACGAACTGCGAGAGCGCAGCGACCTCCTCGGGGGGCACGTCGTCGGCGACGGGGATGGCGTTGATGGTGATGCCCGGCAGGGCCGCGGCCACTTCGACGAGCATCGTCAGACCGGCGCCGACCACCGACCGGGCTCCATCCAGATGATCGGGATGGATGGCATCGGCCGGGCAGACGATGACGATCCGCACCGGGGTCTCGCCTTGCGCCGCGAGCCGCGCGACGCCGAGGGCGAACGTGACGGTGTCGTGGACGAGTCCGGCCAGGGCATCGGTCGAGAGCTCCCCGATCGGACCGGCCCCTGCCGGCAGGGCGATCAGGGCGATCGCGTCCGGCCGCTGGGCGCGGATCGCGCTCGCAGCAGCATCGAGCCGAGCCGCTGGCTCCGCGTCGTGCAGCGCGCGCGAGACCGCGCAGTCCGTGCCGACGACCAGCAGCGTCATCGCCCGACCTCCGGCGCGGTCTGCCAGCCGGTCGACGATGCGCGCATGCCCGCGTCGATCAGCAGACCGACGCCCGTGATGCGCGCGGCATCCTCGCCGGCCAGGAAGGCGGCGGCGCCGGCGACGTCCAGCGCCCGGACCGTCGCCCCGAGTGGCGGCGGCAGCCAGCCGTCGGTGGCGCCCGGCTCCCGACGTCCGGTCGTCGTCGTGACCATGCCGGGCGCGGTGTCGCCGGGGCAGATGGCGTTCACGCGAATCCCCTGCGGTCCCCACTCGGCGGCGAGGCAGCGCATCAGGGCCAGCACCATGCGCTTGGTGATGGAGTATCCCGCGATCGACGTCTCGCCCCAGACGCCCGCGTCGGAGCTGGTCATCAGCAGCGACCCGCGGGTGGCCGCCAGCGCCGCCCGTGCCGCGCGGGCGTGGCGGTGGACGGCCAGCACGTTGACCTCGAGCATCCGCTGCCAGTCGTCGTCCCCGGTGGCGGGCAGGTCGGCGTCGGCGATCACGCCGGCATTCAGGATCGCGCACTCCAGCCCCCCGATCTGCGCCACGGCGTCGGCCACCGGATCGTGTCCGGGGTCGGCGACGTCGCCGATCACCGCCACGCCGCCGATCTCCTCGGCGACGGCGCGCGTGCGCTCGATGGAGCGACCGGCCACGGCGACGGTCCAGCCGTCGGCGGCCAGGCGCCGGCAGATCGCGGCGCCGATGCCGCTGCTGCCGCCGGTGACGAGGGCGCGGCGCATCAAACGATCCCGAGCGGACGGCGGGCGGCGAGGCGAGCGGCGAAACGTCCCATCTGCCGGGGATCATCGCCGATCACGTACGGGAGCTCGGGGCCGGTGGACAGCGCGATCACCAGCGCGCCGTCCTGCCGGGCGACGCCGATGCCGAGGGGCGAGCGCAGCGCGGCGGCCCGCGGGGTGGTCGGCGCGATGACGGTCAGCGGGACGCCCTCCTCCTCGAAGGCGGCGGAGACCGCGCGGATCGACGCCGGGTCGTCGCACGCGAGCACGACCGACGGCGGCGTCACGCGCCCCTCGCATGCAGGAGCACCAGGCCGACGGCGACCGCGGCGCGGGGGCCGTGCTGGCCGAGGACGTCGCCGCGGGCGATCGCGAGGTCGAGGTCGGCCAGCGCGAGCGACACCTCGTCCACGACCTCCGCGTCCTCGGCGCAGCCGCCGACGAGGATCGCCAGCTCGCCTCGGGGCAGGCCGCCGACGGCCTCGATGGCGCGGCGCAGGTTGGCGGCGATCACGTCCCGCTTGGCGGCGCGGCGCAGACGTCCCCACAGCTCGGGTGCGAGGTCGGCGCTGAGCGGATCGAGCGAGCCCTCGCGGCGCTCGGCCACGCAGAGATGGGCGACGGTATGGGGCGGCGCGGGGTGCGTCAGGAACGTGCGGCGGCCGTCCTCATGGCGGAGGATGAATGGCGTTTCGACGTGGACGCTGGGCAGCTGCTTCGCGCGCTCGGCACGCAGCGGGTCGATGCCGAGCAGCGCGCCGCAGATGCGATCCACGAGCACCCCGGCGCCCGCCGCGGCCACGGCCCGGGGCTGGCCGTCGAGCTCGACGTGGAGGTCGACGGTGCCGCCCCCCATGTCGATCACGATCGGGGCGTGGCCGGCCCCCGGGGTGGTCGATGCGCCGGCGACGGCGGCGGCCGTCTCCGCGGCGACCACGATGATCTCGGCCGAGGTGCGCTCGGCCAGCGCCCGCTCGACTCCGGGATCCCCGCGTTCGGCCAGCACGGCGAGTCCAACGGCACGCTGTCGCTGCAGCTTCAGCGCGAGCGCCGTGCTGTCCTCGGTGCGGGGAAGCGCCGTCCAGAACGCATCGAGCAGCGCCGCGTCGATCCCGTCGACGGCTACGACGTCACCCAGGCCCGGCGGCACCGTGGCCACGTCGATCGCCAGCGTGGAACCGTCGCGGCGGGTAGCCATCCGCGCGGCCTCGCGCGTCGAGCCGCCGCCCGAGGCCTCGCGGCGCACGGCGATGCCGGCGCGATGCCCGACCAGCGCGCGGGCGGCGTTGCGCGCCCCGCGGGCGCGCACGGGATCGAGGGAGAGCAGCACGGCGAGGCGCAGCGGGTCGGCGAGCTGCACGACGGCGCTGCCGAGGGGCGCGACCTCGACGGCCGCCCATGCACCGCGGGGCAGCGTGGCCGCATCAGCGACCTCGTCGATGATGGGCAGGGTGCGATCCACGCGGTTCCCGATCAGGACGCCGTCGTCGCCCGTGACCACCAACGCAGCGACGCGCCAGCCCGCTGCGCGGGCGGCGTTGAGGCGTGCAGACGCGTCGTCGAAGTCCACGTCGCCGACGATCGGGATCACCGGCACACCGAGCGGCGCATCCAGCAGGTCGTCGAGGTCGATGAGTTGCCCGGCCGCCGCGCCGATGCCGGACGGCGTGGCGCTGACGGGCCGGGCGATGCCGACGCCGCCGAGGTCCTCCGTGTCATCCGCCGACAGCTCGCGGAGGCCGGTCTCGACCGGGTGGAGGTCGGCGAGCAGGATGCGATGCGGCTGCTCTCCCAGACGGCGGCTGGCGCGCTCGATCAGGTCGAGCACGCCCTGCGCCGATTCCGCGGTCCCCTTGGCGCCGGTGGTCGGGCCGCGCGTGACGCTCAGGTGCTCGGGCTCGCGGCCGGGGATCAGGCGCGCGAGGGCCACCTCCGTCGTGGCATTGCCGACATCGACTCCCGCGACGAGCACGTCAGGTGATCAGCCCGCGCCGGCGATAGTGCGCGATCGCCTCGCGGACGAGCGCGGCGCAGCGGTCACCGCCGCCGGCCTCCAGCTCCGCGGCGATGGCCTCCAGCTCGGCGATGGACGATCGCCCCGGGCGCAGCGCGTCGTAGAAGCGAAGGACATCGTCGTCGGAGAACAGCGCGAGCTCGGCGCCGCGGCGCAGGTTGTCGGCCAGCTGGGGGTTGCCGCCCTGCTCGGCGAACTCCGCCTGCCGGCGCAGGGTGTCGGGATCGACGGCGGCGTCGGCCGAGGTGACCACGCCCGAGCGGATGTCGTCGACCGTCAGCTCGTCGGCGGACCTGCCGGTCTGCGACCGGACGTCGGCGCGGTTGTGCTCGCCAAGGGGGTATCTCAACTCGGCCACGTGACCTCCACGGCCTGCGGGTCGCCGTCGCGCAGGCACTGGCTCTCGCGGTTGATCAGCGCCACCACCTTGGCGTGATACCGCGGGCCCATCGGCTCGCCGGACTCCGGCAGCAGCACCGGCGCCGGCTTCTCGCCACGTGCGTGGCGCGCGGCATTCCGGCCCATCAG
Organism: uncultured Bifidobacterium sp.; assembly: GCA_964588635.1. Lineage (GTDB taxonomy): Bacteria > Actinomycetota > Thermoleophilia > Gaiellales > F1-60-MAGs149 > F1-60-MAGs149. The sequence goes on along the minus strand of CAZPQP010000109.1, from coordinate 607 downwards.
GCGGTAGCGCGAGCCATCGATCAGCGGGGCCATGCTGAGCAGCTCGAGGTTGGCGAGCACCGGCAGGTCGGCGCGGTGGATCAGCGCGGTGCCCTTGCCCTGGATGGCGAGCGCGACGCCGCTGCCCGAGAGGTTGGCCGCGGTCCAGCCGATCATGCCGAGGTCGAGCGAGTGCGTCACGCGCACGACGCGAGCGGCGACGCCCTCCTCCTCGATGCCGGCCAGCAGCTGCCGGAGCGCCTCGGCGACCGTGAGGCCGGAGAGCGTGAGCCAGACGTCGTTGCCGAAGGCGGGGGACAGGCCGATCACGACCTCGTCGGGCCGCGGGCGCACCGCGGCCGGACCCGTCTCGGTGAGGATCACGCAGCCCTGGTGCGGCGCCTGCTCGGCGAGCAGCTCGGCGTGGGTGCGCGACTGGCGGACGCGCGCGATCTCGTCGAGTCGCTCCCGCGACGGCCGATAGCCGGTGCCCGGTCCGGCGTAATCGTTGGGGTCGGTCAGGGCGCTCAGCACGCGCATGTCCTCGTCGAAGATCGCCGAGGTCTGCAGGTGGTCGCCGAACAGGCGCTGTCGCGTCATCTCGAGCACGCGCTCGGCCTCGACGTCG
>CAZPQP010000108.1:0-6771 GCA_964588635.1 uncultured Bifidobacterium sp. | reverse complement strand
CTCGACGATGAGCCTGAATCCGTTCCGCAATGTCGTGTGCCATGCCTTTCTTCGACTTCAGTGCGTTGAACAGGGCGAGCGGCGAACCGAGCCCCACCGTTATGCCGGCGGCCGCGAGCACGTCGCGTCCGCCCGTCGTAAGTCCACCCCTTCACCGTAGAGCTGGTCGACCTCCTGGGCGACGGCGCGGACCCACGGGAAAGGCAGCTCGAGCACCTGCTCGACCGACGCGAAGGCGCGCCTGCCGTCGGGCTTCACGACGTGGTTCCAGACGTACCAGGCGGCGGGGTTCACGCCGCGCTGCGTGGCGTCCTGGAACGCGACGAAGTCGGCGACCGTCGGCCGCCGGACCGTGATCTCGACTCCGCCTGCGACGAGCGCGACGGGCTCCATGTTGAGCGCCTGGATCATGCGGTGAGAGTCGTGGCCCCGTTGCAGTACCTGACCGTGACCGTGCACATGGCGACGCCGTTCGGCGCGAGATCCCACTCGGCGCTCTCGACCTTCGCCTTGCCGCTGAGCTTCTTGCCGCTCGCCCAGATGATCGAGACGTCGTCGAGCGTGGCGTTGCCCGAGATCGCGCCGGCAAGCGATGAGTGCGATCCGCTCGAGTAGTACAGCTCCATCGTGGCGCGCGCCTCGAGGTTGCCCGACTCCATCTCGAAGAACGCGCTGTCGATGGAGGTGGTGTCGATGAGCGTCGCGTTGACGGTCGCGCGGGCGCGCGCGACGTCGGCAAGCACCGACGCGGAGCCGCCGCCTGGGGTGATCGAGACCGATGCGTTTCCAGCTGTGAGAGTTGGCATTTCAGTACCTGTGGTAGATGGTCACTGGAGCGGTCACGATCGCGGGCTGCGCCTCGTCGCCTTCGCCGACGACGGGCTCCTCGATCGTGCGCATGGACGGGTTGAACGCGACGCCGCCGGCGTTCGACACGGAGAGAAAGAGCTTGGTCATCACGCTCGCGTTGAGCGTGCTGGCGGCGTCCATCGTCTCGGCGACGGAACGGATGGTGACGTCGTAGCGCGCGAGCCTCGCGATGTCGAGGTCGATCACGCCGTCGAACGCAGCCTCCTCGCCGCCGGTGACCTCGATCACCACGGCCGGCAGCGCGTCCGACTGCAGGCGCGAGCCGACCGACACGCGCGTGCCGGCGGTCGTCGCGGTGCCGATCCATGTCTTTATCTGGGCTTCGATCACGGGCACGGGCATCAGACGACCTCCGTGCACTGGATGACGGCGAGGCGGTCGCGCTCGTCGGCGTTCTCGATCGACTCGATGCGCAGCGTCTTTCCGCGCACGACGATGCGGTCGAGCTCGGTCATGGTTGTGCGCGCGACCTCGGGCCACCGCGTGCGGAGCTCGTACTGGGTCGTGACCGCAACCCCGTCGGCATACGCGACCTCCGCGGCGCCGCGCTCGCGCATGTCGGTGCGGAAGTAGCTTCCGCCGGTGAAGGTGCTCGTGCGTCGGCCGAGCGAGTCGGTCGTCGTCGCGGCCTTCATCACGCGCGCGTTCCAGCGGAGCCGTCCTCCGGAGATCATCGGAGCGGGCTCCTGACCTGCCAGAGGTCGAGTATCGCGTCGGTGCCCATCGGCACGACCGACAGCGAGATCGGCTGCGACGCCTCGGGATTGTTGTACCACGCGCCCGTGATCCCGATGATCGCCGAGACGAGCTCGTTGGGGATCGACGCGTATCCCGCGACGTAGGTGACGGTGATCGGCGTGCCCTCGTCGGTGGCCGGCGCCTTCAGGAACCTGAGCACAGGCAGCGGCCCGCAGCTGCGGTCGACGTAGTAGTCGGCGGCGGCCATCGTGACCGACGAGCCGCCGTAGGTGTACGCGACGCTCGTGAGGCTCGTGAACGGATGAACCGGCACCATGGTGTCGGCGAACGACGCAAGGTACATCGTCTGCGTGCCGGAAGAGAGCGCCACGCCGGTGCGGCGCTCGACGTACGACTCAGCGGCGGCGAGGAGCCTGGTGAGCTCCGCGTCGTCGTCGGTGTAGCCGATCCGCAGCGCGGCCTTGAGCGTGGCGAGTGTGACTGGCATCGAAAGCCGCGGCGCGCGTTTCCGCGCGCAGCGACCGAGGAGGTGGATGGATCACTTGAAGGCGAGGTAGCCGAACGCGTTGACGTTCGTGACCACCACGTCGGAGCGCTTCCAGGCGGTGAGCACGGTCATCAGCTTCTGCGCCTGGCTCGTCGTGTCGACCAGGAACTCGAGCGGGCCGCGGTCGTAGATCTCGACGTACGACCAGTTGCCGACCACCGCGGCGTTGGCGTTGGCGGTCACGGCCGTCGGCATGAACTCGGAGATCGCGACGGGGATGCCGTAGAGCTGGCCCGAGAGGCCGTTTGTCAGGCCTTCCGCGACGTTGTCCGACACCTGCCAGAGGTAGCGGTTGCTGCCGTCCTTCAGCTTGCGCACGGTCTTTGCGACGGCGTCGCCCATCATCCAGCGGAGGTTGGTGCGGTAGCGCGGAAGGATCTTGTGCACGGTCTCGATGATGTCGTCGGCCGCGATGGTCGCGAGTCCCTGGCCGGTCGTTCCGGAGGTGGCGACGTATCGCTGGCCGGTCGCGGCGGTGATCGCGGTGATCGCGCCGGTCGGCTGCGCAGGGTTGCCGGTGGCCGACACGCTGCCGTCGCCGGTCATCAGGAACTGCTCCTCGGCGAGGTACACGCCCTCGCTCACCTTCCGCGAGAGGAAGTCGCCGCCGCCGATGTAGTCCTGATACGCGAACTTCGTCACGGGAACCTGGACGGCGAACGCGAAGTCTCCGATGGTCTGCCGCGAGAAGGTCACGCCCGACTGCGTGATGCTGTTGGTCGGCGCCGCGTAGGAGTCGGTGGTCGTCGTCGACTCGTCGACCAGGTAGCCGGTCGGCGTCGAGGCGTCGACCGTGACCTGCTGGTCGCTGCCGACGCTGTAGACGGTCGCGACCGAGCGGAGCACGAGCTGCTTCTGCACGAGCTCGACGATGCGGCGCTGCATGTCGACGGGCACGGGCGCGTTGCTCGTGCTGTTGGCGTTGCCGTTGATCGTGCCGCGGATCTCGTGCATGGAGCCGGTCTGCAGCGCGCGCACGAAGAGCGAGCGGTACTCGGGCGAGGCGTGGTATCCGCCGACAAGCTCGTATCCGTTACGCTTCTCGGGCGCCGCGACGTACGCGTCGATGAGCGGCTTGCTCATCTCGGCCTTCAGCATCTCGGCGCGCTGCGCGCGGACAACCTGCCCGTCGAGCTCGCGGTAACGCGTGTCGAGCTTCTCCCACTGGTCCTGGTCGGTCGGTCCGAACGACGCGCGGTCGTTCACCTGCTGCATGTCGAGCAGGGTCTTCTTGCGCTCCTCCATGAGCGCCTTCAGGTTCGCGATGTCAGCCATGTGTCTTCTCCCATTGTGCGCGCAGGTAGATGGTGCGCGCGTTGCGCTCGCGGTCCGCGACGCTGCGGAGCTCGGAGCTGGTGTTCGTTCCATACGCCGCGTCGACGACCACGGAGAGCTCGACGAGCCTCGCCTTGGTGACGGTGCGCAGCGTGCGCTTGTCGTTCCATTCGTCGGCCTCCACGTAGAAGCCGAAAGACATCTCGCCCGTCAGGTCGCCGCGCTGGATCAGCTCGCGCACGTCGTTGCCGAGCGTGGTCTCGGGAAGCTCCGCGTCGAAGCGTAGACCGCCCGCGGTGTCCTTCAGGCGCAGCGTGCCGCTCTTCGTGCGAGCGAGCAGCGCGGCGCCTTGGTGGTTGTAGAGCAGCTTGATGTCGGCGCCCTCGAGGTCGCCGAACGCGCCGCGCGAGATCCGCTCCTGGAACGTGCCGCGCACGCCGGGCTCGGCGATCTCGCCGCTCCACTTGCCGTACGGCACGGCGAGCCCCGCGAGCGTGCGGCCCTCGCCGCTGAACCGTTCCGATGCATGTCGCCTGGTGATCATTGCGCGGACCCCGCCTGCTCGCTCGTGTCGCTTCCGATGTTTGTCGTCCCGCCGCCGGTGCCGACGTTGAGCGCGAGCGTCGGCTCGTCGAGACCCGGCAGCGGCGCGAGGTCGAGCCATTCGCGCGCCTCGTTCCGCGTGATAACGCCCGCCTCGACGCCCGTGCGGAGCGCGGCCATCTGCTCGGCGATGCCTGGGCGCGTGAGCGCGTCGGTGTCCCATGAGGCGCGCGCGCCCGGCGCGCAGAGCTTCGCCTCGATCTCGGCTGACCAAGCGGCGAGCCAGTGCGAAAGGCACGCGTCCACGTATTGCCTGCCTGCCCACTCGAGCGAGCCGTACGCGTTGCCTCCGCCACTCTTCCCGAGATAGAGGCCAGGCACGCCGAAGATCCGGCATACGTCGTCGATGGAGTAGTCGCGAGCCGAGGTCAGACCCGTGTCGTCCATCGTGCTCGAGATGCGCTCGACCTTGACGCCGTCGCCGAGCACGAGCGGGCGCCCCGCGTTCTCAGGTCCGGCGTGCTTCTTCGTGTAGTGCTCCTCCATCGCCTGCATCAGCTCGGGGCCGATCTGGCGCGGATGCACGATCGCAAGCTTCGGGTTGCCGCCGTTCGCGTACGACTCGAGCGCCATGCGCTCCTGCGTCGCGAGCGTCTGGATCGAGGTCTTGCAGAGTCCGATCGGCGAGTCGCCCCAGAGCGGAGAGATGCCTGGCGCCCGAAGGTGAAACACCTGCTCGGGCGCGAGCACGCCGTACGCGACGGTGCGGTAGGCGATCGTCCTGCCCTGCGAGATCACCGAGAATGAGTCGGGCTCGAGCGGCAGCAGCTCGAGCAGCTCGCCGCCGACGGTCCTGTTGATCGCGCACGCGGCGTTGCCGTAGAGCAGCGCCTGCAGCTGCATGGACCGGCGCAGGTCGTACGCCGTCGCCGTCGACGACGGCGAGCGGAGCAGCGAGTCCGCGGCGCGGTCGTCGACGGACAGCGGCGTCCGCGCGATGTCCGAGGCGATGAGCGTCGCCGCGCGGTAGACGGGCGCGTGCTGCAGGCTCGCGGCGCAGCCGCCGAACGCGACGCAGGCGCGCGAAGACCCGACGATCGTCGTCGAGTTTCCGCCCGCGAGCCATCGGCGCACGATGTTCCCTAGCCCCATGCGAGCATTGTGCCGCGCTGTCAAGCGCGCGATGGTGCCCTAATTCACGATTGCAGGAGAAAGTCGTAGCTCGTGCTCGACTGCCCGCCCCAGCAGTGCACGGCGATGATCGAGGCGACGAGCGCGTCGATCACCTTGGTCTGCTTCTCCTTGGTCACGGTGATGTTGCCGTTCCTGTCGCGGTGCGCGTCCGCCTGCCGGCACGCGGTCTGCAGGATGGGGTCGTGTCCGACGACCATCTGCCTCGAGGCCCACAGCTGCTGGAACAGCTGGCAGCCCGGCCCGAACGTCGACACGCCCATCGAGTATGCCTCGAGCGGCACGCCCGCGGTCTCGAGGCGCTTGACGAAGTCGGCGGCGCCCCAGCGGTCGAACCCGACCCGCACCAGGTTGAAGCGCTTGCCGAGATCCGCGACGCAGGCCGCCACCTGCCCATGGTCGATGGCAGCGCCTGGAGTCAGCGTCAGGTGCCCGAGCTCGGACCATTGCCGCACGGGCAGCCTGTACTCCCGCTCTCGGCGCTCGAGGTTCGCGTCGGGCCAGAAGTACGAACCCTGCAGCGCCACGCGCCCGTCGGGTAGCGGCACGGCGAGAACCACTGCGGTCATGTCCATGCTCTTGGAAAGGTCGACGCCGACGTAGGCGTCGCGCCCCTCGAGCGCCTTCCAGTCGATCTCCTGCCCGCCTGGCCAGAGCTCCATGTCGAGCCAGTTGGTCGACTCGACCGGAGTCCGCGCGCAGTGGTAGCGGCTGAACTCGGAGCGCCCGACCTGGTCGCGGCGCTTTCGCTCCCATGCCGCGCGGAGCGAGCGCACGGTCGGAACGCCGTGCTCCATGTTGGGATTCGCCTTGTGCCACGCCGACTCGTCGCCAAGGTCGTCGTCTGCGTCGATACCGAACATGAACGGTGCATATGCGTCGTCGTTGCTCTCGCCCTCGAGCACGGATTCGGCGCGGGCGACGAAGGTGCCGTACACGCCGTCGGGTGTGCCGGCGGGCGTCGAGACGATGAGCCCGCGTCCGCCGCGCGTCTTCACGGTGGCGCTCTCGAGCTTGGGCAAAATCTCGGGGTCGGTGAACTCGTGGACCTCGTCGGCCACCCAGAGCGTCGGCGTGAGGCCGTCGATGGTGTTCCGCGACGCAGGCAGCGGCGAGAGCTCGCAGTCGTCGTCGGGGCAGACGACGCGGTCCCAGAGGATCTTGGTGCCTGGGCGCTGGAGCGGGCGCGCCATCGTGCGCGCGGTGCCGACGCAGATGGCCGCCTGCTCGATGCGGTTGGCGATGACGTGCACGCGGCGCCCGCCGCCGGCCCAGAGGTCGTAGAGCGCGAGCGCGGCGGCTAGCGTGGTCTTGCCGTTTCCGCGCGCGACCTGGAGCAGGCAGAGGCTAGTGCGCCGGCTGCCGTCGTCGGCGTAGCGCCACCCGTACAGGCACGCGACAAGCCAGAGCTGCCAGGGCGCGAGGCGGAACGGCTGCCCGCTCGACTCGCCGACGAGCTGCAGTCGGGCGCAGTGCGCGTCGACCTGCGCGACGGCGGACCAGTCGAGCACAAGGTCTGGCCGCTCGAGATCCCGCAGGAACCGACGCGCGGCGAGTCGCATCCAGCGGTTTGCAGGTCGCGCGCCGGCGGCGGTGGCGTCGACATACGCGAGCACTGCGGCGGCGGTGTCTTTTTCCGCCGCTGC
>CAZPQP010000107.1:2212-6816 GCA_964588635.1 uncultured Bifidobacterium sp. | reverse complement strand
GCGGCCGTCATGCCGGGCTTCGGCACCTCGGGCTTCGGATAGGCGGCGTGGCTCTGGCTCAGGCCCGTGCAGAGCAGCATGTGCGCGATCGCGTAGCTGAGCGGGCCGGGGTTGATCACGGGCACGGGCAGGTTCTCCGTCAGGAACCCGTGCGCCTGGTGCATCGTGGTCGAGCCGAGGCAGATCACCTCGGCGCCATCCTCGATGCAGCGCTGCGCCTCCGCCAGCAGCAGCGGGAAGACGACCTCCTCCTTGCCGCCGAGCAGGTTCTTCAGGTCGGGGCGCATGTTGATCGAGCGGATCGATGCGCACTGGCTCTCGAGGCCGGCCTCGTGGATGCCCTTGCGGTACACGGGGATCCATCCGTCCCACTGCGTCAGCACCGAGAAGCGGCTGCCGAGCATCAGCGCGGTCAGATACGAGGCGCGGCCCGGCCCGATCACGGGGATGTCGAGCGCCGAGCGGAGGGCCGCCACGCCCGAGTCGCTCATCGTGTCGCTGCAGACGGCGTCGTACCCGCGCTCCTGCGCCGTCATGCCCACCTCGTAGAGCGCGAGCTCCGCCAGCATCCAGTCGTGCTGGCTGTCGAGCAGCGCGGCACCGGCCTTGACCGGCTCGAAGTCGAACTGGATGTCGGGGCCGAGGTCGATCTCGGCGGCCTGCAGCCGGCGGTTGGCGACGCCCTCGTCATCGAGGGGGAACGGCACGATCACGAGCACGCGCTTGGGCATGGAGCCTCCTCTTGGTGGGAAGATCGTACGCGGCTAGGCGTTCGATTGCGCGGCGCGCTGGCGCTGCATCAGGCTGCACCAGTCCCAGCTCGCCCCGCCCATCTCATCGACCTCGTCGAGCAGGTCGGCGACGAGCGCGGTGACCGGGAGCTCCTCGCCGACGCGGTCGGCCTCGTCGAGCACGAGCGAGAGGTCCTTGCGCATCAGCGTGGTCGAGAAGCCGTAGTCGAACTTCCCCTCGATCATCAGCTCGGCGCGGTTCTCCATCATCCACGACGTCGACGAGCCCGTCAGCATCACCTCGAGGACCTTGCGCGGGTCGAGGCCGGCGTGCTCGGCGAAGACGAGGCCCTCGGCGAGCGCCTGGCCCACGCCGACGACGCAGATCTGGTTGGCCATCTTCGTCAGCTGGCCCGCACCGGGGCCGCCGATCAGATTCGCGCGCGCCGCGTAGGCGGCAACGACCTGCGAGGCCGTCTCCCACGCGGCTGCGTCGCCGCCGGCCATGACGGCCAGCTTGCCGTTCTCGGCGCCGACGGTGCCACCCGAGACCGGGGCGTCGATGAACGCGCGACCCGCGGCAGCAGCCTCAGCGGCCAGCGTGCGGGCGATCTCGGCGGAGGTGGTGGAGTGGTCGATCCAGATGGCGCCCTCCGCCAGCGCAGCCTGAGCCTCGTCCCAGATGGCGCGCAGCTGCGGATCGGCCGGGACCGACGAGCACACCACGGCGCAGTCGCGCACGGCGTCTGCGATCGACGGCGCCGCAGTGCCGTTGAACTCCGCGGCCCAGCGCTGGGTCGCGTCGGCATCGATGTCGAACACGGACAGCTCGTGGCCGGCCGCTGCGAGATGGCCGGCGAGGTGCCAGCCCATGCGGCCCAGGCCGATGAACGCGATCCTCATGCCGGAACGCCCGGCTTGCCGCGGTCCTCGAGCGTGAAGCCCGACGCCAGTCGCGCATGCACGCGGCCCGTCGTGGCCATGGCGAGGATCAGCACCATCTCGTTCTCGCGCGGGCCGTCCGGCACGCCCACCTCGATCGCGTCGTAGTGGCTGCCCACGTACGACCACTCGATGTGGGTGAGGGGGATGTCGATGCGGGAGCCGACGGGGCCGACCTTCTTGGTGGAGGGGACGATCGAAGTGCCCCCGCCGATCGCGGCGCGCATGCCGCCGCCGCCGGGGATATGCCACATCGCGCCGTGCTCGATCTCGCCGTTGCTGCCCACGATCGCACCCTTGCCGTAGCCCTCGATCGCGCTCGCATCGCCACCGAGGTGGTCGATCAGGATCGCTCCGAGCTTCTCGCCGAGCGCCTTCAGCTCGTCCATCGCCGGGCTGAGGTCCTCGACGTACTGCTTGACGTACGGATTCGTCACCACGGCCATGACCGCGCCCTTGCGCGCCGGCTGCTCCGGCGCGGGGCCGAAGTCGTGATGGATCTCCTCGGTGTACGTGGCGATCTTGCGGATCTCGAACAGGCTCACGGTGCTCCTCCCGGGCGTGACGGGGGACAGCATAGGCGTCGCCGCTGCCGCAGGAGCACGATCATGGCACCGGTACACTGCTCCCCATGGTCGGACGACTCGGATCGCTCTGCGCACGGCATCGCTGGGTGACGGTGATCCTCTGGATCGTGCTGCTGGCCGGCGTCGCCAGCGCGGCGACCCTCGCCGGCGGCCATGCGAACGCCGACCTCACGGTTCCCGGCACGGGCGCGCAGACCGGTGCGGATCTCGCCGCCAAGGCGTTCCCGACCGGCAACGGCCTGACCGGGCAGGTCGTGGTCACCGGGGCACCCGGCGCCGTCGAGGACGCGGCGAACAAGAAGGTCATCGAGGCGGCCATCAAGGACCTGCGCACGCTCCCGCACATGACCGCGGTCAAGGATCCCTACGGCGCAGGCGGTGAGATCTCGCCCGACAAGTCGACGGCGATCATCGGCCTGACGTACGACCTGGGCATCAACGAGGTCACGCCCGCCACGTGGCACCACCTGCAGGATGCGATGGCGCCCGTCGCCGACACCAAGGGGCTGACGGTCGCGTACTCGGGCACGCCCGCCGCGCAGGAGGAGAGCACCAGCCGGGACATCTCCGAGGGGCTCGGCATCCTCGCGGCGATCATCATCCTGCTGATCACGTTCGGCACGGTCCTCGCCATGGTCTCGCCGCTGATCAGCGCGATCGTCGGGCTGACGCTCGGCCTGCTGACGATCCAGCTCGCCTCGGCGGCGCTGTCGATCTCGTCGATCGCACCGATTCTCGCGACGATGATCGGCCTCGGCGTCGGCATCGACTACGCCGTCTTCATCGTCAATCGCCATCGCGAGGAGCTGCAGTCCGGCAAGTCGGTCGAGGAGTCGATCGGCGTCGCGCTCGGCAACGCCGGGCGCGCTGTGCTGGTGGCGGGCCTCACCGTCTCGATCGCGCTGCTCGGCCTCGTCGCCGCCGGCATCCCGACCGTCACGATGCTCGGCGTCACCTCGGCCGTTGCCGTGCTGACGGCGATCCTCTCGGCGCTGACGCTGCTGCCCGCGATCCTCGCGATCGTCGGAGAGCGCGTGATCCGCAAGAAGGATCGCCACGCCGCGCGCCAGGCCGCGGTTGTCGGTCCCGACCAGATCGCCGGCGGCATCTGGGGACGCTGGGCGCGAATCGTCGGCAGCCATCCGATTCCGTTCCTGCTGCTGGCGATCGTGATCCTCGCGGTGCTGACGATCCCGCTCTTCTCGATGAAGCTCGGCCAGGTCGATGCGGGCTCCGACCCGCCCGGCTCGCCGACGCGCGTGGCCTACGACACGCTGGCCGAGAAGTTCGGTCCCGGCCTCAACGGCCCGATCGAGGTCGTGCTCAGCCCGTACGCCGACGAGGCGGGGGCGAAGAAGGCCGCGGAGGCGATCGGGAAGGATCCGGGTGTGGCGACGGTGACGCCGCCGATGATCAACGCCGAGCAGAAGGTCACGCTGATCACGTTGATTCCCAAGACGGCGCCGACGGACGACGCCACGCAGACGCTGGTGTCGCGCCTGCCGGCGGAGGTCAAACAGGTCGTCGGTCCCGGCGTCGAGGTCTACGCGACCGGCATCACCGCCGGTCTGCTCGATCTCTCCGACCGCATCGCGCAGCGCCTGCCGTTCTTCATCGGCGCCGTGATCCTGCTCTCCTTCATCCTGCTGCTGGTTGAGTTCCGCTCGATCTTCGTGCCGCTGAAGGCCGCGGTCATGAACGTGCTCTCGATCGGCGCGGCCTACGGCGCCATCGTCGCCATCTTCGAGTGGGGGTGGGGTGCCAGGTACATCGGCGTGCCCGAGACGGTGCAGATCGAGGCCTACGTGCCGATGATGATGTTCGCGATCCTCTTCGGCCTGTCGATGGACTACGAGGTCTTCCTGATCAGCCGCATCCGCGAGGAGCACCTGCGCGGCGCGAAGACGCTCGAGAGCGTGGAGATCGGCCTGTCCTACACGGCGCGCGTGATCACCGCCGCGGCGCTCGTGATGATCACCGTCTTCCTGTCGTTCGTGCTGATGGACGACGTGGTCGTGAAGATGTTCGGGATCGGCCTGGCCACGGCCGTCCTCGTCGATGCGACGATCGTGCGCCTCATGCTCGTGCCGAGCACGATGGTGCTGCTCGGCGAGGCGAACTGGTGGCTGCCGGGGTGGCTGGATCGCCTGCTGCCCGGGGAGAAGCGGGCGGTCTGACGGCGGGACCACCTCGAGGTGGCTCGGATTCGACGACGCGAAGGCCTTGAGGTAGCTCGGTCTAAAGGAACATTGCCGCCGCCGAAGGCGCCCACCAATCCAAGGGTCACTCTTCAGCGAGGCGTGCGATGCACGGCTCCCCTTAAGACGTCTCCCCACCGATTCAC
>CAZPQP010000107.1:0-2202 GCA_964588635.1 uncultured Bifidobacterium sp. | reverse complement strand
GGTCTGACCGCGGGAGCACCCCGAGGTGGGACGGCGCGAGCCACCTCAAGGCCCTTACGTCGTCGCGTCTGAGCCACCTCAGGCGGCTCAGACCCGACGACCTACGAAACCGCCTCGTGCCGCTTCGTGATCGCCTCGAGCATGCCCTCGTAGGCCTTCTGGAACTGGGCGACGCCCTCGTCCTCGAGCTCCTTGGTGACGGCGGCGAAGTCGATGCCGGCATCGGCGATGCCCTGCATGACGGCGCGGGCGCCGTCGAGGTCCTCGGTCAGGCGCGAGGCGGGGTCGCCCTGCGTGCGGTACGCCTCGAGTGTGGCGTCCGGCACGGTGTTGACCGTGTCGGGGCCGATCAGCTCGTCGACGTAGAGGCACGGCGAGTACGCCGGGTTCTTCGTGCTCGTCGAGGCCCAGAGGGCACGCTGGCGGGCGCCGCCGGCGGCCTCCACGGCCTGCCAGCTCGCGTCGTTGTCGAAGATCGCCTGGTACACGTCGGCGTACGCGATCTTGGCGTTGGCGACGGCGGTCTTGCCGCGCAGCTCGGAGCCCTCCGGCAGCAGGTCGTCGACCTTCGTGTCGATGCGCGAGACGAAGAAGCTGGCGACCGACTGGATGCCGGCGACCGGCTGGCCGGCGGCGAGGCGCTCGGCCATGCCCGCGGCGTAGGCCTGGGCGATCTCGTAGTAGCGCTCGACGGAGAACAGCAGCGTCACGTTGATGCTGATGCCCGCCGCCGTCAGCTGGCGCACGGAGTCGATGCCCGGCTTCGTGCCCGGCACCTTGATGAGCACGTTCGGGCGGTCAACCGCCGTGTGCAGCTCCTGGGCGCGCTTGACGGTGTTCGGCGTGTCGAAGGCGAGGTCGGCCTCGACCTCGATCGAGATGAAGCCGTCGGCGCCACCCGACGCGTCGTAGGCGGGGCGCATGACGTCGCACGCGGCCTGGATGTCCTGGATCCAGAGCGGCTCGAAGATCTGGACGGCGGTGGCGTCGGCGGGGAACGCCGCGATCGCAGCGTCGTAGGCGTCGGTGTCCTCGACGTTCTTCGCGAAGATCGACGGGTTCGAGGTACCGCCGGTGACGCCGTCCTCGACCATGATCTTCGCGAGCAGACCGGTCTCGACCGCGGGGCGCGCGACGTTGTCGTACCAGATGCTCTGCCCGAACTGCCCAACTCCAAGCCACTTGCTTGCCACGTGGTTCCTCCGAATGCGGTGTGCCCGCGTAGTCTACGCAGCGCAATGCGCCGATGCGTGACGGAGAGGTGAGCGTCGTGGAGCGAGTCGTCATCCTGGATCCCCTGTGGCCGCTGGAGGAGTCGGCCGACGTGCTCGCCACCCTCGACGTCACGCTCGAGAAGGCGTCGGAGGCCGTCGGCGATGACGTCGTCGCCGTGCTGGCGGCTCCCGAGCAGCGTGTTCCCGCCGATCTCCTCGACCGCGCACCCAACGTGCGCCTCGTCGGCACGTGCTCGACCGGGTACGACAACCTGCCCGTCCCCGAGCTGCAGGCGCAGGGCGTGATGTGCATCCATGTCGCCGGGTACTGCGACGAGGAGGTCGCTGAGCACACGATCACGCTCGCCTCTGCGCTGCTGCGCGGCGTGCACCAGCTCGACCGCTTCACGCGCGAGGGCGGCTGGTGGCCCTTCCCGCGGGAGCCGCGTCGGATCCGCGGCAGCCGTCTCGGCATCGTCGGCTTCGGTCGCATCGGCCGGCTCGTGGCGCAGCAGGGCGCCGCGCTGGGGATGGAGCTCGTGGCCTGCGACGATTACGTCGAGGAGCCGGTGATGCGCGAGCTCGGCGTCGAGAAGGTCGACATCGACACGCTGTTCGAGACGAGCGACGTCGTGACGCTGCACGCGCCGCTCCTGCCGGAGACCCGCAACCTCGTCAACGCCCGTCGCCTCGCCCAGATGCGCGACGACGCCTACCTGATCAACTGCGCACGGGGCCCGCTCGTCGACCATGCCGCACTCGGCGACGCGCTGATCCACGGCGTCATCGCGGGTGCCGCGATCGATGTCTATCCCGTCGAGCCGCCGCCGGCCGACGAGCCCGCCTTCGGCTGGCCCAACCTGATCGTCCAGCCGCACTCGGCCTGGTACTCGCCCGCCGCGAGCCTGGCCCCGTACACCCGCCAGATCGACGATCTCGCGCGCTTCCTGCGCGGCGAGACGCCCGTCGGCGTGATCCCCGGAGGTTC
>CAZPQP010000106.1:0-6887 GCA_964588635.1 uncultured Bifidobacterium sp. | reverse complement strand
GCCTTGACGTCGTCGGGGATGCGGTTGACCTCGGGCCAGCCGCGGGTGTAGCCCTCGCCCTCCCACTTGGCCGTCGCGTCGAAGCCGATCTTGCCGCCGAGCGCCTTCAGGCGGGCGGCGTGGTCGAGCTGGTCGAGCGGGCCGTAGGACATCAGGATGTCGTGCGCCGGATCGATGTTGGCGCCCATCTGCCAGACGACGTCGGTGTAGTTGTGGACGTCGACCCACTCGTCCACCACGATCACCGCCTTGGTCAGCGACAGCAGGCCGGTGCCCCAGATCGCGTTCATCACCTTCTGCGCATGACCGGGGAACCGCTTCCTGATCGAGACGATCACGCAGTTGTGGAACGTGCCGGCGTACGGGATGTCGTAGTCGACGACCTCGGGCAGCGTCACGCGCACGGCCGGCAGGAAGATGCGCTCCGTGGCCTTGCCGAGCCAGAGATCCTCGCACGGCGGCGGGCCGACGACGATCGACGGGTAGATCGGATCGCGGCGCGAGGTGATCGCCGTGACGTGCAGCACCGGGAAATCATCGACCGGCGTGTAGTAGCCCGTGTGGTCGCCGAACGGGCCCTCGGGCTTCGTCTCGCCGCGGACGCAGTAGCCCTCGATCACGATCTCCGCGTTGACGGGGACCTGGAGGTCGACCGTCTTGCACTGCACGAGCTCGATCGGCTCGTCGCGCAGCCAGCCGGCGACCATGTACTCGTCGATGTGCTTCGGCAGCGGCATCGATCCCGAGTAGGCGGTGATCGGGTCGGTGCCGAGCGCGAGCGCGACCTCCATCCGACCCTCGCCCTCGCGGTGGTCGGCGGCGGCGTCCTTGTGCATCTGCCAGTGCAGGCCGAGCTCGTGCTTGCCGTGCTTCTGCAGGCGGTACATGCCGACGTTGCGCCCGCCCGTGACGGGATCCTTCGTGATGATGTTCGCCATCGTCATGTACGGGCCGCCGTCCTCGGGCCACTGGAACTGGATCGGCAGCAGGTCGAGGTCGGGCTCGGGCCAGACGACCTCCTGGCAGGCGCCGGACCGGACGACCTTGGGTCGCGCGTCGGCAACGCCCTTGAGGCGCCGGAGCGCCTGGACCTTGTCCTTGAGCCCGTCCGGCGGCTTCAGCTCGAGCAGCTCGCCGATCTCCTCGCCGATCGAGTCGAAGTCGTCGCGGCCCATCGCCAGCAGCATGCGGCGCTCGGTGCCGAACTGGTTGATCAGGAGCGGGATGCGCGAGCCCTTGACGTTGCTGAACAGCAGCGCGGGGCCGCCGCCCTTGAGGGCGCGATCGGCGATCTCGGTGATCTCGAGGTGCGGATCGACCTCCTGCGTGATCTCGACGAGCTCGCCCTCGCGGCGGAGCAGCTCGATCCAGGCGCGCAGGTCCTTGGGGCCGTTCATGCGTCTCCCATCAGTCGGCGGTGCTCGGCGAGGAGCGCCGACGCCTCTTCGTCATCGACGAGCGCGAGCAGCGCTGTGCGGTCGCCGGCGCGCAGGCCGTCCCGCGCCAGCGCCAGCGCGTCCGTCCGCGGTCCGGCGAGATGCCGCGCCGTGGCGAGCCAGAGCTCGCCGTCCACGCCGGTGCCCGTGACGCGCAGGTGCGCGGCGAGCGAGATCAGGTCGGCCAGAGCGGCGATCGCATCGACATCGCCGGCCTCGCAGATCTGGACGAGCCCCGTCGCGTACAGGTAGTCGCCGAGCAGGAGCCCCTGCTCGAGGTCCGGCGGCGAGAACACGCGAGCGCGGGCGCCGTGGTGCACGAGATAGCCCTCGTAGATCGTCTCGACGCCCGCCGCGAAGGCGGCACCGCTGACCGGACCGAACAGCGCGTCGCCGTCGCGGTCGGCGGGCGCCAGCACGGAGCGGGCCCAGACGTCGCTGCCGCGCGCGGCGGCCTCGGCGATGCGGTCGATGCGGGACGCGGCCTCTACCGGAGCCACTGCGCGGCCTCCACGGCCCCGTAGGTGATGACGGCGCGCGCGCCCGCGCGGCGGATCGAGAGCAGCGACTCGAGGTAGGCGTCCTTGAACTCGAAGGCGCCGGCGGCCGCGGCGTGCTTGAGCATGGCGTACTCGCCGGAGACCTGGTAGGCGAGGACCGGCAGGTCCGTCTGATCCGACAGGTCGGCGATCACATCGAGGGCGGTGAGAGCGGGCTTGACCATCAGCATGTCTGCCCCCTCCTCTTCGTCAATCAGGCCCTCGCGGACGGCCTCGCGGCGATTGGCGGGATCCAGCTGGTGCGAGCGGCGGTCGCCCTGCGTCGGCGTCGAGTGCGCGGCGTCGCGGAAGGGCCCGTAGAAGGACGAGGCGAACTTGGACGAGTAGGCGAGGATCCCGACGCTCTCGGCGAAGCCCTCCTCGTCGAGCGCGTCGCGGATCACACCGACGCGGCCGTCGAACATGTCGGACGGAGCGACGAGATCGGCGCCGGCGCGTGCGTGCGCGACCGCGGCGCGGGCGAGGTTGGGCAGCGAGGCGTCGTTGAGGATCTCGCCGTTCGGGCCGACGAGACCGCAGTGGCCGTGGTCGGTGTACTGGCAGAGGCAGACGTCGGTGATGATCACGAGCTCGGGTGCGGCGGCGCGGATCGCCCGCACGGCCGACGGCACCGGGCCCTCGGGATCCCAGGCGGACGTCCCGACGGCGTCCTTCTCGTCGGGCAGCCCGAACAGGAGCACGCCGGCGACGCCGACGGCCGCGGCCTGCGCGGCGAGCTCGGCGGCGAGGTCGGGCGAGAGCCGATCGACGCCCGGAAGCGCGCCGATCGCCTCGCGACGGCCTGCTCCCGGCAGCACGAAGATCGGCAGCAGCAGCTGCGACGGTGCCAGCGACGTCTCGCGCACGAGGGCGCGGAGCATGGGCGTACGGCGGCTGCGGCGGGGTCGGCTGTCCGGGAACACGCCGACAGGGTACGGCAGACCCGAGCCCGGGTCGGTCGCTCCTAGTCCGCGGAGATCGTCGTGATGCCCGCGTCGGTGGACAGCGGCGCGGTGTCGGTGACGGCCGGGACGGTCGCAGTCGTGTCGGTGAAGACCTCGAACGTCTCGGTGGGCACCGTGTCCGTGACGACGGTGTCGGTGACGACGCCCGGCAGCGGCAGCGTGTCGCCGGTCACCGTCAACGTCAGCGAGCTCGGATCGGGCAGCGTGAACGTCGGCACGCCCGTCTCCGTCGAGGTCGACGTGTCGTCGCCGCCGATCGCGCCGCCGTTGATGGCGGCCACGGCCAGCACCACCGCGAGCAGCGCGATCGCGCCGACGATGGCGGCGAGGCCGGCGTCGGAGATGCCGCGGCGCGGCGTGGTCGGCAGGGGCGGCTGCGGCAGCGGCGCCGGCGCGAGATCGGCGGGCAGCTCCGTGCCCGCCATCGCGCGCAGGCGGTCGGCGGTCGCGGCAGCCGGCGGCGGCGGCCGACGGATGTCGTCGGAGAGCAGCGCGAGGATGAGGCCGTTGAGCGCGGGCGAGATGCCCGGCGCGAAGGTCATCGGCGAGGCCGGCGGCTGCGCCGGCTCGCGTCCGGCGACGAGCAGGTAGAGGATCGCGCCGAGCGCGCGCATGTCGTCGGAGGCGACCGGTGCGACGGCGCCGTCGGCGGCGGCCTTCGCGGCGGCGAGGCCGGCGCCCATCACGACCGGGCGACCGGAGGCGTCGAGCACGACGGCATCGGGCACGAGTCCACCGTGGGTCTGGCCGACGCCGTGCAGGGCGGCGAGCGCATCGGCGATATCGGCGGCGACCAGCAGCGCGCTGGCCTGCGGCATCAGGACCGCGCTGCTCAGCAGCGGACCGTCGGCCTGCGCCTCGACGTGCGCGATCTTCCCGTCGGCGAGCAGCGCGACGTCGAGCACGGGAGCGAGGCTCGAGTGCCGGACCGCCTGCAGGGCGCGCAGGTGGCGATCGACGGCGTCGACGCGATCGCCGGCCTTGATCCGGGCGACGGCGACACGGTGATCCGCGACCTGATCGACGGCGAGCTCGCGCTTCACCCCGCCGATGGCGGGCAGGGGGGCGACAGGGCGGTAGCGGCCGGCGATGGGTTCGGACATGTCAGTCGGCGAGGCGGCCCCGGAACGGGCGGAACCTCTCTCGCTGTATACCATGCCGAGCGAAGCGCACCGCGCGATCTTCACCGGACCATGACCACCGAGCTCCCCGCCGACCTCCCGCACCACCGCACCCCCGTCGAGGAGGCACGTGCCCTGATCGTGGACGCCGTGACGCCGCTGCCGGTCGAGCAGGTCGAACTGCGCGACCTGGCGGGACGCGTGGTGGGAGCGCCGGTGGTCGCGCCGCACGACCTGCCGCGCCATGCGAACTCGGCGATGGACGGCTTCGCGATCGACTCCTCCACGCCCTCGCCCTGGCCGGTCTCGGCGCACATCCTGGCGGGCGATGACCCCGCTCCGCTGACACCGGGCACCGCCGCCGCGATCGCCACCGGCGGCGTCGTGCCCGACGGCGCCGACGCGGTGATCCCCCTGGAGCGCGTCCTCGAGGAGGACGGCGTGGTCACCGCCCGGGCACCGGTCGAGGCCGGCGCGCACATCCGCCCGGCCGGCGCCGACGCACGCGCGGGCGACGTCGTGCTCGAGCCGGGACTCCGCCTCTCCCCGCTCGCGGCCTCCGCGGTCTCCGGCCTCGGCCTCACCCACATCCCCTGCGCGCGCCGCCCGCGCGTCGTGGTGCTGACCACCGGCGACGAGCTCGTCGCGCCCGGCGAGCCGCTGCGCCGCGGCCAGATCCACGAATCCAACTCCGTGCTGGTCGCATCGACCCTCGCGGCGGCCGGCTGCGAGATCGTGCGCACCGGCGGGGTGGCCGACACCGCCGAGGCGACGCGACGCGCCTTCGCCGATGCCATCGCCGACGCCGACCTCGTCGTCTCGACCGGCGGCGTCTCGGTCGGACCGCGTGATCACGTCAAGCCGGCGCTGCGCGCGCTCGGCGTCGAGGAGCTCTTCTGGCGCATCGCCACGCAGCCCGGCCAGCCCGTCTGGTGCGGCACGGCGCCGTCCGGCACGCTCGTCACCGGCCTTCCCGGCAACCCGCTGTCCGCGCTGGTGGGACTGCACCTGCTGCTGATCCCCGCCGTCCGCGCCCTGACCGGGGCGACGCCCGAGCCGCAGACGGTCCGCGCCGAGCTCACCGCGCCGATCGGCCAGCTGCCGGCTCGGCTCCGCGCGATTCCGATGCGCCTCGCCGACGGCCGCCTGGAGCCGCTCGGCGCCAGCCTCTCGCACCAGCTCGCCCGGGCCGCACAGGCGAACGCCCTGGCGCTGATCCCCACCGGGGACGGGGAGCTGCCCGCCGGCACCGTCGTCGACGCCGTCCCGCTGGGCTGATCGGCCCGCGGGCCCGGGCCTGCGAAGTGGACGACGGCATCGCGCTACGGTGCGGGCCGTTCACCCCAACGGCAATTTCGGAGAAGGCAGGACATGACCGAGTATCGGATCGAGACGGACAGCATGGGCGAGGTCAAGGTCGCCAACGACCGCTACTGGGGCGCGCAGACCGAGCGCTCGATCGACAACTTCCAGATCGGTCGCGACACGTACCAGTGGGATCGCCCGATCATCCGCGCCCTCGGCGTCCTCAAGAAGTCGGCCGCCCGCGCCAACAAGGATCTCGGCCAGCTCCCGCCCGACGTCGCCGACATGGTGATCAGCGCCGCCGACGAGGTCATCTCCGGCCAGCTCGACGACCACTTCCCGCTCGTCGTGTGGCAGACGGGCTCGGGCACGCAGTCGAACATGAACGTCAACGAGGTCATCTCGAACCGCGCGATCGAGCAGGCCGGCGGCGAGATGGGCTCGAAGACGCCGGTCCATCCGAACGATCACGTCAACCGCGGCCAGTCCTCGAACGACACGTTCCCGACCGCGATGCACATCGCCGCCGTCGAGGTCCTCGACCAGGTGCTCCTGCCGAACGTGCAGATCCTCCGCGACACGCTCGACGCGAAGGCGAAGGAGTTCGCCGACGTGGTCAAGATCGGCCGCACCCACCTGCAGGACGCCACGCCGATCACCCTCGGCCAGGAGATCTCCGCCTGGGTCGCCCAGATCGACGACGCCGTCGCGCAGGTCCGCCACGCGATCGACGGACTGCTCGAGCTCGCGATCGGCGGCACCGCCGTCGGCACCGGCCTCAACGCGCACCCCGAGTTCGGCGATCTCGCCGCCAAGTACATGGCCGAGGAGACGGGCTTCGGCTTCTACTCCGCCGAGAACAAGTTCAAGGCGCTCGCCTCGCACGACGCGATGGTCAACGCCTCGGCCGCCGAGCGCACGCTCGCGGGCGCCCTGATGAAGATGGCCAACGACGTCCGCCGCCTCGCCTCCGGTCCGCGGGCCGGCATCGGCGAGATCGAGATCCCGGAGAACGAGCCGGGCTCCTCGATCATGCCGGGCAAGGTCAACCCGACGCAGTGCGAGGCGCTGACGATGGTCTGCGTGCAGGTCTTCGGCAACGACGCCGCCGTCGCCTTCGGCGGCACGCAGGGCGACTACCAGCTCAACGTCTACAAGCCGGTGATGGTCTGGAACGTGATCGAGTCGGCCGAGCTGCTCGGTCAGGCGTGCAAGTCGTTCAACGACCGCTGCGCCGTCGGCATCGAGCCCAACCACGAGACGCTCGAGCGCAACCTCAACGCCTCGCTGATGCTCGTGACGGCGCTCAACAAGCACATTGGCTACGACAACGCCGCCAAGATCGCCAAGAAGGCGCATCAGGAGGGCACGACGCTGATCGAGGCCGCCACGGCGCTCGAGCTGCTGACGCCCGAGCAGTACGCCGAGTGGGTCGTCCCGGTGGACATGACCCGCCCGAGCGCCTGACGCAGCAGATCACGCCCGCGTGCCTGATCAAGATCGGGCGCGCGGGCGGGTCAG
>CAZPQP010000105.1:0-6893 GCA_964588635.1 uncultured Bifidobacterium sp. | reverse complement strand
AACAAGCACGAGAAGCAGATCGGCGAGATCGTCGAGCGCCTCTACCCGGGCTTCCCGGTCACCCTGTCCTCGGACGTGGTGCCGGAGTTCCGCGAGTACGAGCGCACCCTCACCGCGTGCATGAACTCGTTCGTGCGTCCGAAGGTGCAGGCCTACGTGGATCGCCTCGACGAGGAGCTGAAGAAGGGCGGCGCGACCTGCGACGTCAACATCCTCCGCTCCGACGCCGGCCTGATGACGACCCGCGAGGCGGGCCGCAACCCGATCTACGGCGTCCTGTCGGGCCCGTCCGGCGGCGTCGCCGGCGCCCTCGCGGTGTCGGTCCGTGCCGGGTATCCGAACATCCTCACGTTCGACATGGGCGGCACGTCGACCGACGTGGCGCTCTGCGAGAACGGCGAGCCCACGATCGGCCGCGATACGACCATCGGGCAGTTCCGCCTGAAGGTGCCGTCGATCAACGTGCACACCGTCGGCGCAGGTGGCGGCTCGATCGCCCACGTGCCGGAGCTGACGAAGGCCCTCCGTGTCGGTCCGCAGTCCGCGGGCGCCGAGCCGGGTCCCGCGGCGTACGGCAAGGGCGGCACCGAGCCGACCGTGACCGACGCCAACGTCGTCGTCGGCCACCTCCCGCCGCGCCTCCTGGGCGGCGAGATGACGCTCGACGTCGAGGGCTCGACCAAGGCCGTCGCCAAGATCGGCGAGGCGATCGGCCTCGAGACCGAGGCGGCTGCCGAGGGCATGCTCGCGATCGTCAACGAGAACATGGCGGGCGCCCTGCGCCTCGTCTCCGTGCAGCGCGGCTACGACCCGCGCGACTTCGCGCTCGTCGCCTTCGGCGGCGCCGGCCCGCTGCACGCGAACGCGGTGGCCGAGCTGATGGGGTCGTTCCCCGTCATCGTGCCGCCGAGCCCGGGTCTGCTCTGCGCCATCGGCGACCTCGTCGCCGAGTTCCGCAACGAGTTCGCCCAGACGATCGTGACGCCGATCGAGGACGTCAAGCCCGAGGATGTCACCTCGGTGCTGGAGGACCTCGGCAAGCGCACGCGCGACTGGATGACCTCCGAGGGCATCGACGAGAGCGGTCAGCGGATCACGTACCTGGCGGACATGCGCTACGTCCTCCAGGGCTACGAGATCTCGGTGCCCGTCAACATGGACGACGTCAAGGCCGGCAAGCTGAGTGGCCTCGGCGACACGTTCGACGCCATGCACGAGCAGCTGTACGGCTTCAAGATGGACGACGCCAAGCAGGAGATCGTGAACCTCCGCTGCATCGGCAACGGCGCGGTCCCGACGATGACGTTCCCGTCGGCCACCCCGCAGGCCAATGACGGCTCGAACGCGATCGTCGAGGATCACGAGGTCGTGTTCCAGGGCAAGCGGATCCCGACCAAGATCTACGACCGCTCCAAGATGACGCCGGGCGCCAAGTTCGACGGTCCGGCCATCGTCACCGAGTTCGACTCGACGACGGTCGTCCTTCCCGGCTACACCGCGGAGATGGACGAGTTCTACAACATCCTGATCAACCCGAAGGCCTAGGGAGGAGGACTCATGGCAACGACGACAGACGAACTCCGCATCGCGGACATCCCGACCGGGGTCGACATCGATCCGGTCACGCTCGACATCATCGAGGGCGCGCTCAAGAGCGCCCGCTATGAGATGGACGCCGTGCTCTTCCGCTCGGCGATGAGCCCGGTCATCCGCGAGCAGCACGACGAGTTCCCGATGATCACCGACCCCCGCGGCCGCATGGTCGTGGGCCAGTTCGGCGCCTACATCAACGAGATGATGGCCGACTGGGACCAGGGCATCTACGAGGGCGACGTGATCCTCTGCGCCGACCCGTTCAAGTGCTCGGGCTCGATCTCGCACACGAACGACTGGCTCGTGCTCGTCCCGATCTTCCACTCGGGCGAGCTCGTTGGCTGGTCCTCGCAGTTCGGCCACATGATGGACGTCGGTGGCCGCCTGCCGGGCTCGCTGCCGACGAACGCCAAGACGATCTACGACGAGGGGCTCATCATCCCCCCGATCAAGGTCGTCGAGAAGGGCGAGATCCAGAAGCCGGTGCTCGACCTGATCCTGAACAACATGCGCAACGCGGCGATGAACCGCGCCGACCTCTTCGCTCTCGTGGCCGGCTGCCGCGCGGGTGAGAAGCGCGTGCAGGAGCTCTGCGACCGCTTCGGCAAGGAGACCTACCTGGCCGCGTGCCAGGCGCTCCTCGACCGTACACATGCGGCGATGAAGCAGCTGATCAACTGGGCCATCCCGGAGACGCCTCAGACGTTCGAGGACTACGTCGACGACGACGGCTTGGGCAACGGCCCGTTCAAGATGAAGCTGACCATCTGGCGAGAGGGTGATCACGCCTTCTTCGACTGGACGGGCACAGACCCGCAGGCGATGGGGCCGGTGAACTTCTACCTCTCTGAGGGCATGTTCAAGATGTTCATCGGCATCTACCTGATCATGGTCAACGACCCGCAGATCCTGTTCAACGACGGCTTCTATCCGTTGCTGCACATCATCCTGCCCGAGGGCTGCCTCCTGCGACCGAGGTTCCCCTCGGCGCTCGGCTGCCGCACGCACGCGCTGGCGCGTCTGTTCGACGTGCTCGGCGGTGCGCTCTGCAAGCAGGCTCCGGAGATCAACACGGCGGCGGGCTACGGCACCTCGCCGTACATGCTGTACTCGGGCTGGGGCGAGAAGGGCGACTTCTTCTTCGCCATGGAGATCCTGTACGGCGGCATCCCGGGTCGTCCGATCGGCGACGGCATGGACGGCCACTCGTGGTGGCCGCTGTTCGAGAACATCCCCACCGAGTATCTCGAGACGTACTACCCGCTGCGCGTCGACGGGTACACGACGATCACCGACTCCGGCGGTCCGGGCCTCCATCGCGGCGGCAACGGCGTCGAGAAGCGGTACATCTACCTCGAGCCCGGCCAGGTCTCGATCCATGATGATCGCTGGCTGACCCGCCCGTGGGGCGTGCTCGGCGGCCTCCCCGGTGGTCGCTCCGAGAAGATCCTCAAGCGCGCCGATGGCACCGAGGAGCGGCTGCCGTCGAAGTGCGACGAGGTGCAGGTCGAGCCTGGCGACATGCTGGTCTACCGCACCGCCGGTGGCGGCGGCTGGAAGGATCGTCTCGACCGTCCGGTCGAGGCCGTCCAGAAGGACGTCTCCTACGGTCTCGTCTCCGCGGCGTATGCCAAGGAGGGCTACGGCGTCATCATCGCCGCCGACGGCTCTGTCGATGAGGCGGCCACGGAGGCCGAGCGGGCGAAGCAGCGCGAGGAGCGCGGCGAGCCCCAGGCCTTCGATTACGGCCCGCCGCTCGAAGAGGTCCTGGCGAACTGCCTGGCCGAGACCGGTCTCGAGCCGCCGACCCCCGCAGTGCCGCTGCGCTGGTCGCCGCTCGAGTCGGGTGAGGACGCGCAGAAGCGTGTCCGCGAGGCCGACGGCATGTCGCCGGAGATGGTCAAGACCTGGTGAGCACGCACGGACAGGACACCGACGCGTTCTACGCGGAGCGTGGATTTGGAAAGGCCGCCGGCTTCGGCCGGCGGCCCGTCCTGGTCATCGTCGATCTGCAGAAGGGCTTCACGGATCCGGCGTCGCCGCTCGGCGGCGACTACTCGGAGCTCGTGGCCCAGAACAAGCGACTCGTCGACGCCTGCCACGACAAGGGCGTCCCGGTCGTCTTCACCACGGTCTACTACGACAAGTCGCCTGCGCAGGCCGCGGCGGTCTTCCAGGCCAAGGTGCCGTCCCTGCTGGTCCTCGAGGAGGGCTCGGAGTGGGCGGAGATCGACGAGCGGCTCGGCATGGATGAGCGTGATGTGCTCGTCGTGAAGCAGTTCGCGTCCGCCTTCTGGGGGACGAACCTCGGCGCCCTGATGGCGTCGTGGCAGGCCGACACGTGCATCGTGACCGGCGTGACGACCTCGGGCTGCGTCCGCGCGACGGTGGTCGACTCGCTGCAGCACGGCTACCGCACGATCGTGCCGAAGGAGTGCTCGGGCGACCGCGCACCCGGCCCGCACGAGGCCAACCTGTTCGACATGAACCAGAAGTACGCGGACGTCCTCCCGAACGACGAGGTCGTGGCGTACCTGGAGTCGCTGCCGGCGCAGTCGCCGGCGGTGTGACGACGGGAACACCCGTCGGCTGACGACGCGAAGGCCTCGAGGTGGCTCGGTCTGAAAGGACCGATTCACCTCGAGGTCATCGCGTCGCCTGGTTCCATGTTCCTCGGCAGCCAATGCCACTGCTGGCGCAGTTGATCCTCATAGGCGACGGGATCACCGCGAGGTGAATCGGCCCTTTCGGGCCGAGCCACCTCGGGGTGCTCACGTCGTCACGCATCACGCAGAATCGACTGCGCGCGATGCACGACGGGGTAGTCCACGAACGTGCCGTCGTCGAGCTTGAAGGCGGAGATGCCCTTCGCCTCGTTCTCCGCGAAGGCGGCGACCACCGTCTGCGCCCAGGCGATCTCATCGGCGCTCGGGGCGAAGACCTCGGCGACGACCGGGATCTGCTGGGGATGCAGGACCATCTTGCCCTGGTAGCCGAGGCGCTTGGCCCACTGCGCGGACGTGCGCGTTCCCTCGTCGTCCTTGAGGCCGAGGAACGGGCCGTCGATGGGGCCTTCGAGGCCAGCGGCGCGCGCGGCGAGCACGAGTTGGCTCCGCACGTGGAACAGCTCGTAACCGTCGGCGGTCAGCTCGATCCCGAGATCGTGCGCGAGATCGGCAGGCCCGAGCAGGAGCGTGCGCAGGCGCGGGGTGGAGGTGGCCACGTCCGGCGCGGCAAGCACACCCTTGGCGGTCTCGGCGATGGCGATCAGCCTGACCGCTCCGGTGTCGACGCCGTGCTCGGCCTCAAGGGCATCGAGGCGCGCCGCGACGTGACGCACCTGATCCGCCGACTCGACCATCGGCACGAGGATGCCGCTCAGGCGGGGCAGCAGCGGACCGAGCGCCGTCAGGTCGTCATCGCAGAACGCCGTGTCGACGCCGTTGATGCGCACGTGGGCATTGGCGCCCTCGACGGACGGATCGAGCAGCGTCTCGGCGACGACGGCACGGGCCGCGGCCTTCTCGCTCGTCGCGACCGCGTCCTCGAGGTCGAGGCACACGGCGGAGGCGCCGATGGCGATCGCCTTGAGCGACCGCACAGGGTCGTTGGCGGAGGCGAACATCAGGGTGCGGATCGGTGCGCTCATGCGGGCTTCCTCTGTTGAC
Organism: uncultured Bifidobacterium sp.; assembly: GCA_964588635.1. Lineage (GTDB taxonomy): Bacteria > Actinomycetota > Thermoleophilia > Gaiellales > F1-60-MAGs149 > F1-60-MAGs149. The sequence goes on along the minus strand of CAZPQP010000105.1, from coordinate 1,632 downwards.
CGAAGGATTCTGTGGAAGTATTGCCGGTGATGAGCGTCCACGCACCCCAGGCGGTCGGCCGGCGCGGTGCCGTCGCGGCGGTGGCGATCAGCGGCGGCGCGCTGATGATGGGCGCCTACGCCAACCTGTCGCTCGCACCCCTGGCGCCGCTCGTCCGCGCCGATCTCGAGATCAGCCTGACGGCCATCGGCTTCATCACCGCGGCGATCTTCCTCGGGGCCGCCGTGGCGAGCACGCCCGCCGGTCACCTGACCGACCGCCTCGGCGCCGTGCGCCTCCTCGCCTTCGCGATGGTGGGGATCGCCGTCACCGAGCTGACCGCCGCAGCCTCGCCGTGGGTCTGGCTGTTCGTCGTCGCGATGTTCGGCGTCGGGCTCGCCTACGGCTGCATCACGCCGCCGACGAACGTGATCGTCCGCGGCGCGGCCGACGGCGCCAATCAGGGGCTCGTGATGAGCGCCAAGCAGATCGGCGTCACCCTCGGCGGGCTGATCGCGGGGCTCACGCTGCCGGCGCTGGCCGACGCCTTCGGCTGGCGCCTGTCGATGCTCGCCCCCGTCGCCGGCGCGCTCGTGGTGGCCGGCCTTGTCGTTGCGACCCGCGACAACCTCAACCACCAGGTCGGTCCGCGGGCGCACCGCGAGCAGGTCATGGAGAAGCTCAGCATCCGCCGCACCTGGCGGCTCGGTGTCGGCGGCTTCGGCTTCCTGATGGCCGGAACCCAGCAGGGCTTCATGGCCTATACGACGCTGTTCCTGACCGAGCGGCACGGCTATGGCCTGGCCATCGCCGGCGTCTCCTTCGCCGTGCTGATGGCCGGTGGCACGATCGGCCGGCTCGGCTGGGCGGTGATCTCCGATCGCTGGTTCCGCAGCAACCGCTGGACGGGTCTCCTGCTCACGTCGCTCGTTGCCGCCTTCGGACTGATCGGCATGGCCGTGCTGCCGACAGGGCCGCTGCTCTGGCCGTGCTTCGTGCTCGTCGGGCTCTCGAGCATCGGCTGGAACGGGGTGTTCCTCGCGCTCGTCGCCAATTCCGTGCCCTCGTCGCACGTCGGGAGGCTGTCCGGCTGGTCCCTGCGCTGCGTGTTCTCCGGGGTCGTCGTGATCCCGCCGATCCTCGGCTATCTGGCCGACCACTGGGGCTGGGGGGCTGCCTGGACCTTCACCGCGGTGATCACGGTGATCGCGGGTCTCGGCATGTACTTCGGCGCCCGCGGCGGCGTAAACCCACACGATGCGTAGGGTTTGACCGGGCTGCCGATGGCGGCGATACTTCCTCCCACTGCGAGACGGAGGAGAGAGCCATGCGCGCAGCGCTGTTTCATGAGTTCGGCGGGATCGACAAGATCGTCGTCGAGGACGTCGAGACCCCGAAGCCCGCACCGAATGAGGTGCTGATCAAGGTGGGAGCGTGCGCGCTCAACCATCTCGACGTGGACTTCCGCGAGGGCATCTCGCGCTTCCCGGTGGATCCCGGCGGGGTCTTCGGCCTCGAGCTGGCCGGTGAGATCGTCGAGCTCGGCTCCGCCGTCTCGGACGAGTGGAAGGTCGGCGACCGCGTCGCCCCGTACCTGATGGGCATCGACCTCAACAACCACTACGCCCGCACCGGCCGCGAGAATCTCGCCGC
>CAZPQP010000104.1:0-6939 GCA_964588635.1 uncultured Bifidobacterium sp. | reverse complement strand
CAGTGGACCGTCGAGGCCCACGGCAACCTGCGCAACGTCCGGTTCGCCAATGCGGATCTTCGCGGCGCCGATCTCCGGGGCGCCGACCTGCGCGGGGCGGACTTCCGCGGGGCGATCCTGAAGCACGTGGATCTACGCGGCGCGAAGCTGCGCGGGGCGCGCTTCGACGCCGCGCCCAAGCTCGCTGCGCGGCAGTCCGGAGCGACCTCGTGCGTGCCCAATTGCGCCGGCGCCGACCTCACCTCCGCGGACCTGTCCGGCGCCAGCCTCGCCTACGCCAACTTCTCGGGTGCGAACCTGAGCGGCGCCGATCTCACGTACGCCAATCTGTCCTATGCGAACCTCTCGTACGCCGAGCTCGCCTACGCCGACTTCTCCTACGGCAAGCTCTGGTTCGCGAACGCCTCGTACGCCGACTTCTCGTACGCGGTGGTCGTCACCAACCTCGCAGCGGGCGCGAACCTGTCCTACGCGAACCTGACGGGCACCAACCTGACGGGGTCGAACCTGACCCGGCCCCAGATGGCGAACGTCACCGGCGTCACGTGGAGCAACACCACCTGCCCCAACGGCGACGTGACGAGCGGCTGGTGCGTGGCCTGATCCCCGGCCGAGTGGGGGAGCGACAGGTCCCGGACTAGACGGTCTCGTAGATCTCGAGGCGTCGCTCGCTGAGCCGCGGCGCGATCTCCGCGGCGACCGTGGCGAGGAAGTGCGGCGACGCGCAGTGCGCCTGAAACGCGGCCTCGTCGTCGTACTGCTCGTAGAGGAAGAGCTGCGACGGATCGGCGGGATCGGTGTGGAGGATGTAGGCCTGGCAGCCGGGCTCGGCGTTCGACGGCTCGAGCATGGATTCGGCGAGTTCGCGCACGCGCTGCTCCTCACCGGGGTTGATCGTCCAGCGGACGGCGATGCAGTAGGCCACAGGGTCCTCCTCGTCGGTACCGGGGCATCGTCGCACGCCCGGTACAGTGCGCGCATGACCGACATCGCCCGCCTCTTCTACCTGCCCGGCGCCGGCTCGTTCGCGCCGCACGTCCTGCTCGAGGAGACCGGGGTGCCGCACGAGCTCGTGCGCGTCGTGCGCGACGAGAACTCGGTGCCCGTCGAACCCGCGGACTACCTGCACCTCAACCCGAGCGGGCGCATCCCGACGCTCGTCTGGCCCGACGGCACCGTGCAGACGGAGTCCGCCGCGATCTGCCTCGCGCTTGCCGAGCGTGCCGGAGACGACGCGCTGATCCCCGCGATCGACACGTCGGCGCGCATCGAGGTGCTGGCACGGCTCACGTTCCTGACGAACACGGTGCAGGTGGCGATTCTGCGTGCCCGCTATCCGCAGCGGTTCGCCGACGACGCGGACGGGCAGGCCGCCGTGGCGGCCCGTGGCGGCCGCGACCTCGCGGAGCTGCGGGATCGCTGCGCCGCGTGGTACGCCGGTGGCAGCGCCTTCATCCGCGGCGACCAGCCCGGGGTGGACGACATCTTCCTCGGGATGCTGATCCGCTGGACGCGGCTCACCGCGGCGCCGTGGTGGGACGATCCCGCGCTCGGCGCCTTCTACGACCGGTTCCATGCCGTGCCCACGGTGCAGCGCACGCGGGAGCAGGAGGAGTTCGAGATCCGGCCGCCCGCCGGCACCTGACGCGGGACTCAGTGCTCGTGCGCGCTGGCGGGCAGCGACTCGATCGCCGCGACCCCGCGGACCCACTCGGCGCCGTCCGTGGAGAAGACCTCGCCGGCCGACGCGGTGTGCAGCGTCAGCACGGTCGTTGACGGACGCTCCGATCCCTCGACGTCGCTGCGGAAGATCAGCGACTCGCCCTGCTCGGCGATCAGCTCGGCGCGGCCGCGCGGCTGCACGTCCGGCATCGCGCCGGACGGCCCCGCGAGGATCTCGGATGCGAACGACCCGTCGTCGGCGAACGCATGACGCGCGGTGAGATGCAGCAGGCCGGCGTTCCCGGACGAGGTGGCGCAGATCGTGACGACGAACCGGAGCCCGGCGAGGGGACTCACCGGAACGCCTGGATGCCCGTCACCGCGCCGCCGACGACCAGGGTGTGCACCTCGTGCGTGCCCTCATAGGTGAACACGCTCTCGAGGTTGTTCATGTGGCGGATCACCGGGTACTCGAGCGTGATGCCGTTGCCGCCGAGGATCGAGCGGGCGGAGCGGGCGATCTCGAGCGCGCCACGGGCGTTGCCCATCTTGCCGAGCGACACATGCTCCGGACGGAGGCGCCCCTCGTCCTTCATGCGGCCGAGATGCAGGGCCATCAGCATGCCGCGGTTGATCTCGAGGACCATCTCGGCGAGCTTCTGCTGCGTCAGCTGGTACGACGTGAGCGGCTTCTCGAAGACGATGCGCTCCGTCGCGTACGACAGCGCCTCGTCGTAGCAGGCGCGCGCCGCACCGACGACACCCCAGACGATGCCGTAGCGCGCCTCGTTGAGGCACGACAGCGGGCCGCGCAGGCTGGTCGCCTCGGGGAGGCGGTTCTCGTCGGGCACGCGCACGTCCTGGAGGACGAGCTCGGACGTGATGGAGGCGCGCAGCGACAGCTTCTTGTGGATCTGCGGGGCGCTGAAGCCCGGCATGTCCTTCTCCACGAGGAACCCGCGGATGCCCTCGTCGGTGGCGGCCCAGACGATCGCGACGTCGGCGATGGAACCGTTGGTGATCCACATCTTGGAGCCGTTCAGGATCCAGTCATCGCCGTCGCGGCGCGCGAACGTGCGCATGGAGCCCGGGTCGGAGCCGGCGTCGGCCTCCGTCAGGCCGAAGCAGCCGATCAGCTCGCCCGTGGCCATGGCGGGCAGCCAGCGCTGCTTCTGCTCCTCGGAACCCCACCGGTAGATGGCGTACATCGCGAGCGAGCCCTGCACCGAGACGGCGCTGCGCAGGCCGGAGTCGCCGTACTCGAGCTCGTGGTTGATCAGGCCGTAGGAGACCGCGTTGACGCCCGAGCAGCCGTAGCCCTCGAGGTGCGCGCCCATGAAGCCCAGCTGCCCGAGCTCCGTGAAGACCTCGCGCGGCAGGATGCCCTGGTCGAACCAGTCGCCGACCTCGGGGAGGATGCGCTCGCGCACCACCTCGCGCACGGCATCGCGGATCGCCTTCTCGTCGTCGCTGAGGAGCGCGTCGACGCCGACGAAGTCGTGCGGGTCGATCGCCTTGTCGCTGGTCGTGGCCACGGAACTACCTCCAAGTCGGATGCGGACAGCGTATCGCAGCGTCCGCTGTCATACCCTTCGGTCGGGGTCACCGCACGGCTGACTGCGCTGCAGCCGAGGTGTACCATCGGCGCATGAAGCGCATCGCCGTCCCCCTCACCATCATCGCGGTCCTCGCAGCCTCTGCAAGCGCGTCCGCCGCCACCCTCTCCGGCACCCTCACGGGCGGCAAGGGCAACCAGATCGTCGTCGTCCAGGCCAGCGGCAAGGGCAAGAAGACCCTGATCACCGCCAAGAGCGGCGCCTTCAAGGTGACCGGCGTGAAGCTGGCCGGTGCCACCGTCCAGATCGTGGGCGACGACGGCTCCTACCTCGGCCCGATCGTCCTGGGCGGCGCCAAGGCGAAGGTCTACGCCACCATCAAGGGCAACGCCAACCTCTCGCTCGGCACGATCAAGCAGAAGAGCGACTACGCCGTCACCACGGCGGTGGCGTCCTCGCGCATGTTCACCACCGGCCCGTACACCGTGGCCGCCAAGAGCGGCCGGCCGGTCGGGGCCGGCAAGCTCGGCCGCGTCAAGGTCGGCAATGGCAAGAGCGCCCTGAAGGGCTACGACGGCGTCGGGTACGACACGGATCTCGACGGCGTTCCCAACGTCTTCGACATCGACGACAACGGCAACCTGATCCTCGACAACGTGGATCGCACCGGGCGGACCGGCATCCTCGCGCGTCGTGCGTTCGCCCGTCAGGCGATCTGTCCCGCGCCGCCGGCTGCCCTCACGCCCGGCTGCATTCCGCCCACGCCCGGCGGCGGGGGCAGCGGCACGTCGCCGACGGCCACCGAGTTCCGCATGTTCTCGAACTTCAAGCTGACGAACACGACGAACATCAACCTCTACCTCGGGGGCACCACTGCCGCCGTGCAGCCCCTGATCGACGCGGCGTTCCCGTCCACGCTGACGCTCGCCACCCAGATCGTCGGTGCCACCAGCGGCACGCTCGACTGCCTCGGCAACACGTACTGCGCGCCCCACGTGACCGCCGGCGTGACGTATCCGCTCGTCAACGGCGCGGCGGCCACGTACGCGGGCACGGCCCTCGGCATCAGCAACGGCACGACCAACGACGCGCAGATCACCCCCGGTGCCAGCACGAGCGACATCGGCTCCGGCAACGCGTTCATCGAGAACGCCGGTGGCGCCGCGTATCCCGGCGTCCTCAACTTCGTGTTCAACACCGCACCGGCGGTCTACGCGTACCAGACGACCGTCAGCGCCGCCGAGCAGCTGATCACGTACGACCCGGTCACCGGCCGCGCCACCGGCAACATCGGCATGGACCCGGCAACGCCGATCACGGTCGGCTCGGACGGCGTGATCACGCTCAAGTGGTGGCGGCCTCAGCGCCCGGCCGTCTCGGGCGAGGCCAGCGCCACCGGCTGGATCGACATCGGCGGCCTGCAGTACACCGCCGACGCACCGAACGCACCCAAGTCGGCCACCGGTGTGCCGATCGGGACCGGACCCGGCAACTGCGCGCTGACGTCCTACTCGAACCCCGTCTCCAACGGCACGGCGTTCACCAACGGCGGCACGGCCGGCGTGCAGGACCCGGCGCTCGATGCCGCCACCAATCCCGCGGCGCCGACGGCGAACCTGCTGCAGTTCACCGTCAACGCCAAGACCTGCTTCGGCGAGGCGACCTGGAACCTGCTCACGTCGGGTGCCACGTTCGACTTCGACATCCAGGCGCGCAGCCTCTACGGCGACAACGCCGCCCGCAAGCTGTACTTCCGCCTCGGCTAGAACGGCCGGCGGCCATGCCCGGCGCTGATAGCGTCCCGGCATGGCCGCCGATCCGCTCGAGCTCGTCGCCGACCTGGTGGACCGCAGCGTGATCGGCGCCGCGCAACTCGCGTACTGCAGGGGGGGCGAGACGGTCCAAGCGGCGCTGGGGGCCTGCGACGACGACTCCCGCTTCGCGCTCGCCTCCCTGACCAAGCCGCTCGTGGCCATGGCGTGCCTCGTGGCGTGCGACGAGGGCGTGCTCGAGCTGGACGCGTCGCTCACGACCTACGTGCCCGAGTCCGCCTGCGACGCCACGCTGCGCGAGGTGCTCGCGCACGCCTCGGGCCTGCCCGCCGACTCGCCCGTGGCGCGCCGCGCGCAGCTCGACGCCGAGGGGACGTGGGAGACCGTCGCGGCCGCGTACGCCGCACTGCAGCCGACGACGGCGCCGCGCACGGCGCGGATCTACTCCAACGCCGGCTACGCGCTGGCCGCCCTCGCCCTCGAGCGCGCCGCGGAGATGCCGCATCGTGCGTACATCGAGGCCGCGATCCTGCAACCGCTCGAACTCGGACGGACCACGCTCGGCACGGGTGCCGACGACGCCGACGTGATCGAGGTGCAGCAGCCCGGCCTGCTCGGGCAGGGCGAGCGGCTCTTCAACGGCGAGCGCTTCCGCGCGCTCGGGCTGCCGCAGTCCGGCGGCTTCGGGACGGCCCGCGACTACCTGCGGTTCCTGCGGTGCGTGGCGGGACAGCTGCCGGCACTGCTCGACGATGGCCTCCGCCGCGAGCTGCTGCACAACCAGTGCGGCGCGCTGGCGGGCGGGGTGGGGGACTTCATGGAATGGCCGGTCTGCGACTGGGCCGTCGGCTTCGAGGTGCGCGATGACAAGACGCCGCACTGGACGGGGGGTGCGCTGTCGTCGGGCAGCGTGACGCACTTCGGCGCCTCGGGCACGCTCGCGTTCATCGATCCGGAGCGCGACGTGCAGGCGGTCCTGCTCGCCAATCGCGGGACCTACTCGCGATGGATGCTCGAGCCCGGCGGATGGCCCGACATCTGCGCGGCGCTCGTCGCCTAGGCACGCAAGACTTCCGGCATGCGCCTGCGCAAGCACTGCTCGGACTGCGGCTCGCCGCTCGGCCCGCTCAAGGGCAACGCCCAGACCTGCTCCGCGTGCGGCCTGCCGTACTACCACGACGCCAAGCCCTGCGCGGCCGTGCTCGTGCTCGACGAGAAGGGGCGCCTCCTGCTCGGCCGGCGCGCCATCGACCCCCAGCGCGACCTGTGGGATCTGCCCGGTGGCTTCTGCGGACCGGACGAGACGCCGGAGGCGTGCGCCGTCCGCGAACTGCTCGAGGAGACCGGCTGCACGGTCGAGGTGACGGGCTTCCTGGCCCACCTGATCGACACGTACGGCACGGACGGCGACCACACGCTCAACGCGGTGTTCACCGCCCGCATCGTGGAGGGAACGCCCGTCGCCGCCGACGACGTCGCGGAGCTGCGCTGGTTCCCGCTCGACGCCCTGCCCCCGGTGGAGCACCTCGCCTTCCGCAACACGGGCGAGGCGATCGCACTGCTGCGTGCCCGGTAGGGGAGGAGTGGCGGGCTGTCCCGCGAACACCGCGCCATGACGTTCGACCATGACGACGACTGGGGCGACGAGCCCTCCCTGACCGGCCTCGAGCAGTGGGACGAGGACATGTGGGTCGAGGGCGGCATCGCCTCCATCGAGCGGTACCTCGCGCGCCACGCCGCCTTCGAGCTGTGGTGCGACGAGCAGACGCGACGCTACGGTCGCAGCCCCGGGGGTGCGGAGGCCTGATCGGCCCGCCGCGGTAGGATTCGTCGCCGACGACTCCCGCCCGACCTTTGAGCACCTACGACGCCGTACCCGCCACGCCCGACCACATCGCGATCGAGCATCGCGTGCTGGAGCTGTGGGAGCGCGAGGACACGTTCAACCG
>CAZPQP010000103.1:0-6987 GCA_964588635.1 uncultured Bifidobacterium sp. | reverse complement strand
GCGACGACCGCATCGTCGGCGGAGCCGCCGGCGAGAGCCTCGGGCTCAGCCGCGGGCGGCTGGTCGGCCGCATCATCGGGTGGGGGCGTGTTCGTCTCCACGTGCATGCACTCGCCCGAGACGCGGTTCGACGACCGGGCCGCGGGCAGTTGCCTGAGTATACCCTCCGGTTTCCGGGGTTCCTCCGCCGTTTCCGCTCGGAATGTGATCCGGGCGCCCGATCTGCGACGATCCGCCCGATGGCCGCCGCTGCGCAGATCGCCGTCGTCCGCCACGGGCAGACGGAGTGGAGCCTGAACGGGCGCCACACGGGCACGACCGACATCCCGCTGACCGACGAGGGCCGCGCCGAGGCGCGTGCATCGGCCCCGCTCGTGCAGGCGATGCCGATCGATCGCATCGTCTGCAGCCCGCTGCAGCGCGCCCGCGAGACCTGCGCGCTGCTCGATCTCGGCCTCGAGCCGACGATCGATCCGGATCTCGTCGAGTGGAACTACGGCGTCTACGAGGGCATCACCACGAAGGAGATCCGCGAGACCGTGCCGGACTGGACCGTCTGGTTCGGCGGCTGCCCCGACGGCGAGACGCCGGAACAGGTCGCCGCGCGCGTCGATCGCGTGATCGCCACCGCCCGCGAAGCGGGCGGCACGACGCTGGTCGTGGCGCACGGCCACGTGCTGCGCGTCCTCACCGCACGCTGGCTGGGTCTCGCCCCGCAGGACGGCCGCTTCTTCCGCCTCGACACGGCGACGGTGTCGCTGCTCGGGTGGGAGCGCGAGACGCCTGTTGTGTTGCGGTGGAATAGCAGGAGCTAAACGCCCCTGCTATTCCACCGCAACACGACAGGCGTCTCGTCGACGACGCGAAGGCCTCGAGGTGGCTCGGTCCGGAAGGGCCGATTCACCTCGAGGTCATCGCGTCGCGGGGGTTCCGGGGCCCTTAGGAGCCAATGCCGGTGCTGGCACAGCCGAGGTGCTGGGGTGACGTCTTCAGGGGAGCTGTGCTGCGCACAGCTCGCTGAAGAGTGACCCTTACATTGCCGGGCGCCTGCGGCGTCGGCAAAGTTCCCGTCGTCAGCGCTCCACGAAGTCGATCACCACGGGGCACCCCTCGAGCCCCGCGGCCTCGCGCAGCCGGTTCTCGATGAAGTACGCGTAGTCCCGGGTGATCAGCTTGCGATCGTTGATGGTGATGCGGAAGCGCGGCGGGCGCGTCTGGACCTGGGCGCCGTAGATCAGCTTCATGCGCTTGCCGTGCACCAGCGGCGGCTGGCGCTGCGCGACGGCGTCCTGGAGCGCGCGGTTGACGGCGGGCGTCGGCATGCGTCGGGTGTAGGCCTCGTAGAGCTCCTCGATGCGGTCGAGCAGGCGGTCGAGGCCGCGGCCCGTGACCGACGACGTGGTGACGATCATCGGGCGCTGCCGCAGCTTGCGCTCGATGCGCAGGCGCAGGTCGTCGAGATCGATCTCGGAGGCATCCCACTTGGAGACGACGACGAGCGTGGCGCAGCCGGCCTTCCGCGCCGCGTCGGCGACGTCGAGGTCGTGATCGACGAAGCCCTCCGCCCCGTCGATCAGGACGAGGGCGATGTCCGCATGCTCGGCGGCGGTGAGGGCGCGCTTCTCGCTCCAGTACTCGATGTCCTGGCGCTGCGCACGCTTGCGGCGCATGCCGGCCGTGTCGACGAGCCGGAACACGGTCTCGCCGCGCACGAGCCGCGTGTCGATCGCGTCGCGGGTCGTTCCCGGCACGTCGCTGACGATCACGCGCGGGGAGCCGATCAGCTTGTTGAAGAGCGAGGACTTGCCGACGTTCGGCCGTCCGAGGATGGCGACGCCGATCTCGTCGGCGACGCGCTCCATGCGCTCGGCCTGCGGCATCTCGGACAGGCGCTCGACGATCAGGTCCAGCAGGTCGCCGCTGCCGGAGCCGTGGATGGCCGAGACGGGCACCGGGTCGCCGAGGCCGAGCTCGTGGAAGACCAGCGCGTTGATATCGCCGCTCTGGCCGTCGGCCTTGTTGGCGACGAGGATCATGGGGATCTTCTGGCGGCGGAGGATCTCTGCGACCTCGAGGTCGCCGGGCATCACGCCCGCCTTGGCGTCGACGACGAACAGCGCCATGTCGGCCTCGGCGAGGGCGGTGCGGGCCTGCTGCGCGACCTCCTCGGCCATCATCGTCTCACCGCCCATATCGATGCCGCCGGTGTCGACGAGGCGGAAGGACTTCCCGTTCCACTCGACGTCGACGTCCTTGCGATCACGCGTCACGCCGGGCTCGGAGTGCACCACGGCGTCACGGCGGCCGGCGAGCCGATTGCACAGCGTTGACTTGCCGACGTTGGGATACCCCACGACGGCGACGACGCCGATGATCGGCTGCTCGGGGAGCGCCTGCTCCTCCTCGTCGAATTCCTGCCCTCGGCGCTTGCGCGCTCGCGGTGGCTCGCGTCCGCTCATGCGCTCGTCTCCTTGCTCGTCCACTCGGGTGGGACGGCATCCTTGGGGCGCCCGGCACGATCCGCGCTCTCGGCGAACGACTCGAGCTGGCGCAGGTAGGACCCGATCTCCTCGGAGGCCGCCTTGTACGCCTTGCTGCCGCGTCCCTCGACGGTCAGCGGGCGGCCGAACGTGACGCTGACGGGCGAGCGCGGCGCATCGGCGATCTTGTCCGTGCCGTGGATCCAGACCGGCACGATCGGCGCACCGGTCATGCCGGCGATCATCGCGGCGCCGGCGCGCACCTCGCCGAGGCCGTCGCCATGGTGGCGGGTCCCGTCGATGAAGATGCCGAGGATGTCCCCGCGGGCCAGCACCTCGCGCGCGGCGTCGATCGCGCCGCGATCCGCCTCGCCGCGGCGCACGGGGAAGGCGCCAGTGTGCGGAAGAACGCGGCCGAGCACCGCGTTGTCGAACAGCTCCTGCTTCGCCATGTAGTAGATCGGGCGCTTCATCACGGCACCGAGCACGAAGATGTCGTAGAACGACTGATGGTTGGCCGCGAGCACGACGGGACCGCTGAGCGGCACGCGCTCGCGCCCCCAGATGCGGACGTCGGAGAAGCGGCGGATGGGCGGCGCGACGAGCTTCAGCGCCAGCCCCCAGGAGCGCTCGGGCGTGAAGACGCGGAAGCCGTCCCAGCGCATACGGGTCTCGCTCATGCGCGGGCCTCCGCGAGCACGACGATCGCCTCGATGACCTGCTCGATCGAGAGGCCCTCGGTATCGACGCGCACGCTGTCGTCGGGGACGATCATCTGCGCGGCGTCCTTGCGATCGCGCTCCAGTGCGGTCTCCCCCGCCTCCTCGCCACGCTCGGCCGTGCGGCGGCGACGACGCTCCTCAGGCGAGGCGTCGAGCCAGACCTTGAGCTCGGCCTGCGGCCAGACGACCGACCCGATGTCACGCCCCTCGGCGACGGCATCGCCCTCGGCGAGGAACGCACGCTGCGCGCCACGGAGCGCCTCACGCACCTCGGGCAGGCAGGACACCCCGGAGACGGCGGCGTCGACCGCGTCGGAGCGCAGCGCCGGATCGAGCAGACGCGTGGTCCACGCCTCGCCGTTCGCGACCGCGATCGGCTCCTCGCCGGTCTCGAGCGCGACGAGGGTGACGGCGCGGTACATCGCGCCGGTATCGAGGTAGCGGTAGCCGAGCCGGGTCGCGAGGGCCCGGGAGACGGTGGACTTGCCCGCGCCGGCGGGGCCGTCGATCGTGATGATCATCGCCGCCGCTCCGCGGTGACGGCCTCGATCAGCGGGCGGAAGCCCGGGAACGACACGTCGATGGCCTCCGGGTCCGTGATCGTCACGCCGTCCTCCGAGTAGAGCCCGGCGATCGCGCCGAGCATCGCGATGCGATGGTCGCCGCGCGGATTGACGGTACCACCGCGCAGGCGGGCCGGCACGCCGCGGATGAACCAGCCGTCCTCCTCGAGCTCGATGTGGCCGCCGATGCCGCGCAGCGCCTCGTACGTGCTCTCGAGCCGGTTCGACTCCTTGACCTTGAGCTCCTGGGCCTCGCGCACGCGCGTCCTGCCCCGCGCCGCGCACGCCGCGAGCGCGAGGATCGGCAGCTCGTCGATCAGTCCCGACACCTCCGCGCCGCGAATGCTGCTGGCGGTCAGGTCGGCGTGCGCGACCTCGAGGTCGGCGACGGGCTCGCCCGCCTCCGTGGTGCGGCGATTGAAGACGGCGATGCGGCCGCCCATGCGCTCGAGCACGTCGAGCAGTCCGGTGCGCCCCGCTCCCATGCCGATGCCGCGCAGGAAGATGCGCGACTCCGGGATCAGCGTGGCGGCGACGATCAGGAAGGCGGCCGACGAGATGTCACCGGGGACCTCGATGCGATCGAGGTGCAGGCGGTCGGTCGGCTGGAGCACGACGCGGTCGCGCAGCGTCTGCACGCTGGCGCCCGCCGCGCGCAGCATGCGCTCGGTGTGGTCCCGCGTCGGGACCTCCTCGACCACCGTCGTCGGGCCATCGGCGCCCAGGCCGGCGAGGAGGATCGCCGACTTGACCTGCGCCGACGAGACCTCCATGACGTGCTCCATGCCCTTCAGCGCGGCGCCGCCCGTGACCGTCACGGGCGGCCTGCCCTCCGTGGTCTCGACCTCGGCGCCCATCGCGCGCAGCGGCTTGGCGACGCGCTCCATCGGGCGCGTGCGGATGGACTCGTCGCCGTCGAGCGTGAAGACGCCCTCCGGCTGCATTGCGCAGATGCCCGAGAGGAGGCGCATCAGCGTGCCCGCGTTCTTCACGTCGATGGCGCCGACCGGCGGCTTGAGCCCATCGATCCCGACGCCGTGGACGGTCAGGCGGCCGTGCCCGTGGTCGTCGACCCGGACCCCGAGCGAGCGCACGGCCTCCAGCGTGGCGCGGGTATCGGCGGAATCGCCCCACCCCTCGACCTCGACCGGACCATCGCAGAGCGCGCCGATCAGGAGCGCACGATGGCTGACGGACTTGTCGCCGTTGACGCTCAGCTCGCCGAGCAGCGGGCCCGACGGCGCGACCTTCCAGGCGCTCACGCGGCACCCCCGGCACCTTCGACGACCGGCGTATGCGTGGCGTTGCAGCCGTCGGCGCGCAGCAGCTCGACGGCGCGCGCCGCGTTGTCCGCGCCGGCCACGATGATGCGGATCTCGCCGCCGCGCTCGGGCGAGATGTGCGAGAGGGAGAACTCCTCGATGTTGATGCCCGCGGCCGAGAGGGCCTGGGCGATCGACGACAGCGCGCCCGGGCGGTCGGGCACCGAGGCCAGCAGCTCGTGAAGATCGGACGGCGCGGTGCGGTGGGCCTGGGCGAGCGCCTCGCTGCGCGCGGCGGCGGCCTCGGCGATCCAGGCCGCGAGAAACGCCTCGTCGCCCGTACGCAGCGCGTCGGCGACCGTGCCGAGGCGCGCCTGCGCGTCCTCGACGGCCGCCAGCACGGCGTCGCGGTTGTCCAGGAAGATGTCGATCCAGATCGCCGGGTTCGCCCCGGCCACGCGCGTCATGTCGCGGAACGACCCGCCGACCGAGTGCAGCGGGCTGTGCCCGTTGACGTCGGTGGCCGCGACCTGCGTCGCGAGGACGTTGGCGAGCACGTGCGGGAAGTGGCTCGTGAGCGCGACGATCGAGTCGTGCGCCGCGGCGTCGATCACGACGGGGCGCGCGCCGGTTGCCGTCACCAGCGCGTGCACCTGCGTGAGGCGCTCCGCATCGGACTCCACCGTGGGCGTGAGGAACCACGTGGCGCCCTGGAACAGCTCGGCGCGCGCGTGCGCAGCGCCATGGGCCTCGGAGCCGCAGATCGGGTGGCCGCCGACGAAGCGCGCACGGCCCTCCCCGGCCACCGCAGCGACGACGTGCCCCTTGGTCGAGCCGATATCGGTGATGGTGGCCGTCGGCGCGGCCGCCAGCACCTGCTCGATCACGTCGGCGATCGCCGAGACGGGCGTCGCCACGACGACGACGTCCGCATTCGCGCAGGCCTCCTCGAGCGACCCGGCCAGGCGGTCGACGCAGCCGCGCTCGAGCGCGATGGCGGCCTCCTCGGCGCTCAGGTCGAAGCCGATGACGCTGCTGGTGGTGGCACGCTCACGCAGGGCCAGTCCGAGACTGCCGCCCATGAGTCCGAGGCCGACGATCGCGACCTGCATGGCCGCCTACCGGCTGAGGGTCCTGCCGCAGACCGAGACGAGGCGCTCGATGTCCGCGACGAACGCGGGGAACTCGGCCGACGGGATCTGCTGCGCGGCGTCGGACAGCGCGTGCTCGGGCGTCGGGTGCGTCTCGACGATCAGGCCGTCCGCGCCGGCGGCGACGGACGCCAGGGCGAGCGGCGCGACGAGCGAGCGCTTGCCCGCGGCGTGCGACGGATCGACGATCACGGGCAGATGCGTCTCGGCCTTGAGGACCGGGATCGCGGAGACGTCGAGCGTGAAGCGCGTCGCCTTCTCGAAGGTGCGGATGCCGCGCTCGCAGAGGATCAGCTCGTCGCAGCCGCCGTTGGCGATGTACTCGGAGGCCATCAGGAGCTCCTCGATGGTCGCCGCGATGCCGCGCTTCAGCATGATCGGCTTGCCGGAGCGGCCGACCTCGCTGAGGAGGTTGAAGTTCTGCATGTTGCGCGCGCCGATCCAGATCATGTCGACGTGATCGACGACGTCCTGGAGGTCGCGCACGTCCATCAGCTCCGTCGTGATCGGCAGGCCGACCTCGTCGCCGACGGCGCGCAGGATCCTGAGTCCCTCGAGCCCGAGACCCTGGAACGCGTACGGCGAGGTGCGCGGCTTGTAGGCGCCGCCGCGCAGCATCGAGCCGCCGGCCTCCTTGACGGCCTTGGCCGAGGCGAGCGTCTGCTCGTACGACTCGATCGAGCAGGGGCCGCCCATCATCGCGAAGTGGCCGCCGCCGACCTTGCACTGGCCGACGGTGACGATGGTGTCGCGGGAGCGGAACTCGCGCGAGACGCGCTTGTACTCCTTGCGCAGCGGCACGACGCGCT
>CAZPQP010000102.1:5894-7162 GCA_964588635.1 uncultured Bifidobacterium sp. | reverse complement strand
AGCACCTGCGCGGTGCAGATGTTCGAGGTCGCCTTGTCGCGGCGGATGTGCTGCTCGCGCGTCTGCAGGGCGAGGCGCAGCGCGGGCGCGCCGTCGGCGTCGATCGAGACGCCCACGAGGCGCCCCGGCATCAGGCGCTCGAGCCCGTCGCGGACGGCCATGTAGGCGGCGTGCGGACCGCCGAAGCCGACCGGCACGCCGAACCGCTGCATCGAGCCGACCGCGATGTCGGCACCCAGCGAGGCCGGCGATGCGAGCAGGACGAGGGCCAGCGGATCGGCAGCGACGACGGCGAGCGCGTCGCGGCGGTGGAGCTCCTCGATCGTGCCGCGCCAGTCGCGCACGCGGCCGTCCGCGCCCGGATGCTGCAGGAGCGCGCCGACGAACTCGCCGTCCGGCAACCCTTCCTCCAGGTCGGCGACGACGACCTCGATGCCGAGCGGCTCCGCGCGCGTCTCGATCACGGCGATCGTCTGCGGCAGCGCGTCGGCGTCGACGAGGAACGCGCCCGTGTCCTTCTTGGCGTGGCGGAAGCACAGCGTCATCGCCTCGGCCGCTGCGGTCGCCTCATCGAGCAGCGACGCGTTGGCGCGCGGCAGCCCCGTCAGGTCGGCGACGACCGTCTGGTAGTTGAGCAGCGCCTCCAGGCGCCCCTGCGAGATCTCCGGCTGATACGGCGTGTAGGCCGTGTACCAGGCGGGATTCTCGAACACCTTGCGGAGCACGACCTGCGGCGTGTGCGTTCCGTGGTAGCCGAGCCCGATCATCTGCGTCATCACGCGGTTGCGCTCGCCGATCTCGCGCAGCTCGTCGAGCACCTCGATCTCCGTCGCGGCGGGCGGCACGTCGAGCGCCTCGCGCATCTGGATCGCCTGCGGCACGGCCGCCGCCTCGAGCTCGTCGAGGGTGGCGTAGCCGAGCTCCGCGAGCATCGCGGCCTGGTCGGCCTCGCGCGGTCCGATGTGCCGCGTCGAGAACGGCATGGCGTGCTCGAGCTCGAGCAGCGTCGGTCGCTGCGCGGCGGATGCGGAGTTCTTCGCAGTCATCTGCTTGGCCTTTCGCGTACGCGACCGCATCGGTCGCACTCATCCTTGAAATGTCCCCGTGCGTCCCGACCGGAACCCTATCGCGACCCATGCCGGTTATGCCACTTCCTTCACCGGATCTGGGCTATGCTCTCGCCTCGACTGGGGACGTAGTTCAGTTGGTTAGAACGCCGGCCTGTCACGCCGGAGGCCGCGGGTTCAAGTCCCGTCGTTCCCGTCACG
>CAZPQP010000102.1:0-5794 GCA_964588635.1 uncultured Bifidobacterium sp. | reverse complement strand
GAGAGGAGCGGCATGAGCGACCAGCCCACGGTGGTGTTCTTCCCGGAGGGGGCCTACGGCCCGACCAACAACTGCATCGGCATCGGGCAGGTGCTGCAGGAACGGGGCGTCCGCGTCGTGTTCATCCTCGAGGAGTCGTTCGCCGGCACGCTCGAGGCGCGCGGCTTCGAGGAGCGCCTGATGCGCCTCGGCCCCGCGCCGGAGGTCGAGGAGGCGCCCGGGCAGTTCTGGAAGGACTTCATCGCCGCAACGGCGCCCGAGTTCCGCAAGCCCACGATCGAGCAGCTCACCACCTTCATCGAGCCGACCATGCGCGCGCTCGTCGAGGGCGCGATGTACGTGGACGACCGCCTGCGCGAGATCATCGACGAGCTCGATCCCGACCTCGTCGTCGAGGACAACGTCTGCACCTTCCCCGCGCTGATCAGCCACGCCCGCAAGTGGGCGCGCATCGTCTCGTGCAACCCGGCCGAGCTGCCCGACGCGCTCGTGCCGCCCGTGTTCTCCGGGTACTCCGTGCACGACCAGGGGCCGTGGGGCGACTTCCTCGTCGAGGCCGACCGCGTGCTCGGCCCGCTCTGGCAGGAGGCGAACGAGTTCTGCAAGGCGCGTGGCGCCGGTCCGCTGCCCAAGGGGCAGTTCATCCACACCTCGCCCGACCTCAACCTCTACATCTATCCGGAGGAAGTCGACTACCAGCGGGCGCAGCCGCTCGACGCGACGTGGCATCGCATCGACACGTGCATCCGCGAGGAGCGCGGCGAGGTCGACGCGCCGACGCACATCCTGTCGGGCGACGGGAGGCTGATCTACCTGAGCCTCGGCTCGCTCGGCTCGGCGGACACCGCGCTGATGCAGCGCCTGTGCGACGCGCTCGCCGACACGCCGCACCGCTACATCGTCTCGAAGGGGCCGCAGCACGACGAGATCGAACTGCGCCACAACCAGTGGGGCGCCGAGTACCTGCCGCAGCCGATCCTGATGCCGCTCTGCGACCTCGTGATCACCCACGGCGGCAACAACACGACGACGGAGTGCCTGCACCACGGCAAGCCGATGATCCTGCTGCCGCTGTTCTGGGACCAGTACGACAACGCGCAGCGCATGCACGACCTCGGCCTCGGCCGGCGCCTTCCGACGTACGACTGGACGCCCGCCGATCTGCACAACGCCATCGAGGGAATGCTCGACGATGCCGATGCCCTGGCGCGGCTCGCAGCGATCTCGCAGCGCGTGCAGGCGAACCCCGGGCGCATCAAGGCGGCGGACCTGATCGAGCGCGCGGCACGCGGATGACCGACGCCGCGGCGCTCGTCGCCGGCTTCGATCTCGACGCGGCGCGCTGGTACGCCGGCAAGGCGCGCGAGGAGACCGGGCGGCGCGTGGTCGATGCGTGGCCCGTTGGGCCCGGATCGCTGATCGTCTTCGCCGTCGAGTACGCCGACGGCGGCAGCGACCTCTACCTGCTCCCCGCAATCGACGACGACGGCCTGCGCGAGGCCGGTCCCGGCGACGGCGTCTACGCCGCGCTGGCGGGCGGCGATGGCGAGGAGCGGGCGCTCGCCATGGACCAGACCAACACCTCGGTGATCGTCGGCGACCGCATCATCAAGGTCTACCGCCGCCTCGAGCCGGGTGCGCACCCCGAGGTCGAGATCCTCGAGGCGCTGGCAGCACGCGGCTTCGACGGCATCCCCGCCGTCCGCGGCTCGGCAGCACGCACGCTGCCCGATGGGTCGCACGTGGACCTCGCCATCACCCAGGATCTGGTCGAGGGCGCGCCCGACGGCTGGGAGTCGCTGATCACCCCGCTCGAGGCGCTGATCGACGGCGAGGGCGACGTCGCGGATCTCGGTCCCGAACTGGCACGCGTGGGCCGCACGATGGGCCGGCTCCACGCCGAGCTGGCGGCCGCCTTCGGTGTGCAGGCCGCCTCCGACGCGCAACGCGAGGGCTGGCGCGACGGGGCGCGCGAGCAGCTCGACGAGGCGCTGCGCATCCTCCCCCACCCGCTCGCCGCCGAGCTGCACAACGACGCCACGCGCATCCGCTTCGAGCTCGAGGGCTTCACCGCGGGCGACGCGCCGCTGATCACCCGCGTGCACGGCGATCTCCATATCGCGCAGTTCCTGCGCACGCCCGCCGGCGTCTTCGCGATCGATTTCGAGGGCGAGCCCACACGCACGATCGCCGAACGCCGCCAGCCGACGTCGCCGCTGCGCGACGTGGCGTGCCTTGTGCGCTCGCTCGACCACGTCGCGCGCAGCGCCCAGGTGCGCGCGGGGCTCGGCGCACCGCTGATGGACGAGTGGATCCGCTTCGCGCAGGAGGTCGTGCTCGCCAGCTACGAGGACGGTCTCGGTGACTCGCGGATCCGGCTCGACCGCCGCGTCCTGCGCCTGTTCTGCCTCGAGAAGGAGCTCTACGAGTTCGTCTACGCGGCGCGGATCCTGCCCGAGTGGCTGTACGCGCCGCAGCTCGGGATGCAGTGGCTGATGCGCGATGATGCGGCCCTGTGAACCAGCCCGCCTTCCACGCCGACATCCTCGCCGAGCCCGCCGCGCTCCAGGCGCTGCTCGACGCGTACGCGGCTGAGCAGCCGCACGCCGGCATCGACCTGCTCGGTGCGCGCCGCGTCGTGCTGCTCGGGATGGGCTCGTCGTACTTCGCCGCGCACGCCGCCGCCGTCGCCCTGCGCGCCCGCGGCGTCGACGCGCACGTGGAACTCGCGTCGGCCGCGACGCCCATGCCGCCGAGCGCCGACACGATCGCGATCGGCATCAGCGCCTCGGGCGGCAGCGAGGAGACGGTCGAGGCGCTGCGCCGCCACCAGGGCACCAGCCGCACCGTCGCGATCACGAACGCGCCGGAGTCCGCCATTGCCGAAGGTGCCGACATCGTGTTGCCGCTCCTGTGCGGCGAGGAGGCGGGCGGCATCGCCTGCCGCTCGTACCTGCTCACGCACGCCGTGCTGCAGCTGCTCTGCGGCACCGATCCCACCGCGATCCGCAACGCCGTCCCGGCGCTCGAGGGCATCATCGGCACGACCGATGCCTGGCTCGATCCGCTCGTGACGCTGCTCGACGACGGCCCCGCCTACGTGATCGCACCGTGGGAGCGCCTGTCGTCGGCCCTGCAGGGCGCGCTGATGCTGCGCGAGGCGCCGCGCATCCCCGCCGACGGCTGCGAGACGGGCGACTGGCTCCACGTCGACGTCTACCTCTCCAAGCACCCGGGCTACCGCGCGATCCTCCTGCGCGGCAGCCGCTACGACGACGGCGTCCTCGACTGGGCGCGTCAGCGCGCCTCCTCGATCGTCGCCGTCGGCGCGCCGATCGACGACGCCATGCAGACGATCCGCTACCCGGGCGACGACGACCCGCTCGTGCAGCTGCTCGCGGAGAACACGATTCTCGAGCTCGCCGCGTGCGAGCTGTGGGCCCGCCGCATCGCGGCCGACCGCATGCCCTGAGCCGCTAGACGCCGATGAGCTTGCGCAGCTCCTGCCAGACGATGTGGTGGAAGTGCGAGATCGACGACTCGGAGCTCGCCATCAGCCGGCCGTACGGCACCGCGCGCGACGTCATGTTCTGCTGCTGCGCGGCCACCACGCCGTAGTCCTCGCGCATCGTGGCGAGATACATCTCGTTCCACTCGTCGGCGATCTTGCGGTCGATCGATGGCTCCTCGAGCACGTCCCAGTCGATCACGCACGACTCCGGCGTCACCGGCCGCACCTTCATCCACGAGGCGCGGATCTCGTCCACCTCGATGAACGTGCCCGGCCAGATGTAGATGAAGCGGTAGTCGCCCGACGTCTCGGCGAAGACGTTCTCCTTCTGGTTCGACGCCGTCGTCTGGCCGCTGAGCCGCTCCTCGTTGACGTAGGTGTACTGCTCGTACGTCACGTCGAAGGCGTCGCCGAAGCCCTCGTGCACCGTCGGGCAGTGGTAGCACTCGCTGTTGTTCTCCACGAAGATCTTCCAGTTCGCCGGCACCTCGTACTTCTCGCGTGGCCGCGGAACCGAGTACTGGTTGACGTCGATGCGCCAGTCGGCGATCAGGCCGGGCAGCGCGGGATGCTCCTCCGCCAGCGACGGTGCGTTGGGGTTCGTGTGGCCCCAGACGTAGCCGCCGAGCACCTCGACGCTGATCGGCAGCAGACCGAACTCGCTGCGATCGAAGCCCGGCTCGTGCTCGGCGCGCGGTGCGGCGCGCAGCGAGCCGTCGAGGTCGTACGTCCACGCGTGGTAGCGGCACTGGAGCGTCTTGCGGTTGCCGTCGCATTCGGCGACCGGGAAGGCGCGGTGGCGGCAGACGTTGATGAAGCCGCGCAGCTCGCCGTCCTCGCCACGGACGATCACGACCGGCACGTCGCCGATCTCGCCGACCGCGTGGTCGCCGGGGTTCTTGACGCGCTGCTCGAAGCACACGATCTGCCAGGTCTGGCGGAACACGTCCTCCACCTCGATGCGATGGATCTCCGGATCGGTGTACCAGGCCGCGGGGAACGTCATGCCGGCGGCCAGCGCCTGGTCGATCGCGTCCGCGTCGATCTCGAGATGGTCGAGTGTGCGCTCCATGTCCTGCTCCTCACGTCGCGGGCATGCCCGTCTGATGTTCCAAGTATGATTTATTGGAATTCGACCGTCAAGGATCCTGCATGGCCCGCCCCCGCGGCACCGACGCCTCCGGCACCACCACCCGCACGCGCATCCTCGCGGCCGCCATGCGGCAGATCGCCGAGCGCGGCTACGGCGGGATGCGGCTAGCGGACGTCGCGGTCGACGCGGGCGTCTCGCTCGGCCTCGTCCAGCACTACTTCGGCACGCGGACCGGCCTGCTGCAGGCGGCCTTCGACACCGGCACGGAGGTGAACCTGCGCGAGGCCCGGGCGATCGCCGACGGACCGGGTACGCCGAGCGAGCGCCTCGCCGGCCTGCTGCGCTGGGGTACGGCCGACCTCGACCCGGCCGATGGCTCGTGGTCGTTCTGGTTCGAGTTCTGGCTCGCCGCGCTGCGCGAGCCCGAGCTCTCGCTCCGCAACCGTGCCGGCGACCAGGGCTGGCAGGACGCATTCCGCACCGTGCTCGCCGATGGCGTCGCCGACGGCTCCTTCGCGCCCGACGGCACGCCCGAGCAGGTGGCGGCCAAGCTCGTCACGCTGCTCGACGGCACGATGCTGCGCCGCATGCTCGGCTCGCAGGGCGCCGACGCCGACCTCGAGTGGGCCGTCGCGCAGTTCGTGCGGCCGGTCGCGGCTACCGCGTCGTAAACCCGGCCTCGCGCAGGATCCGCTGCACGTGGCCGCTGGCGCGCTGGTAGGAGACCTCCTCCAGCTCGATCACGCGGGCCGGATCGCGCTCGACCTCGGCCATCACGTCGGGGAGGAAGAACGCGGGATCGTGCGGGTCCTCGTGCGGCGCGAAGATCGGGCCATCGGTCTCCTCCGGCAGGCCGTCCTCGCGCGGATGGAACGGGCAGGTGTAACCCCAGACGTTCTCGAAGCCGATGCGCGTGACGCCCGCCTCGAGGAGGCGGCGGGTGATCTCGGCGATCGGGAGCACGCCCTCGCCGGTCGGCACGCCGCAGACCATGCCGTGCATCACGACGTGGTCCTTCATGTGCGCCTTGCGCGTCCACGGCAGCATCGCCTCGAGCGCCTCCAGCGGGTCCTCGCGCAGCATCATCGAGTTGCCGTAGTCGTAGAGCGCGAGCGCGTACGGGTGGTCCACCGCCTCGAGGATGCGCGCCACCTCGACGCCGGTGAACTCCTCGTGATTCTCGAGCAGGA
>CAZPQP010000101.1:3456-7297 GCA_964588635.1 uncultured Bifidobacterium sp. | reverse complement strand
CCGGCGCGCGCCATGCGCGCGATGTAGCCGAAGTAGACGATCACGAGCGCGAAGACGGGCAGCGCGAGGCGCCACAGCTGGTCGATCGGCCCGGACGGCTCGTTGGTGCTGGCGAGCGTCGGGAACCACGCCAGCTGCACGGCGAAGACGACGAGCAGGAACGAGGCGGTGACGAACTCCGGCAGCGACGAGCCGGCGAGGCTGACGGTCACCATCACGCGGTCGAACAGCGACCCGCGTTTGAGCGCCGCCCACACGCCGGCGAGGATCGCCAACGGGACCGTGAAGATGAGTGCCAGGAAGGCGAGCTTGGCGGAGTTGAGGAAGGTGGTGCCGATCACGTGCGTGACCGATTCGCGCGTCTTGTACGACTCGCCGAGGTCGCCCTGCGCGTAGCGCTTCATCTGCTCGACGTACTGCTTGTAGAGCGGCTGATCCGTGCCGAGGCGCTTGTTCAGCTCGTCGACCGACTCCTGCGGCGCGAACGGGCCGAGGATCTGCCGTCCGACGTCGCCGGGCAGCACGTTGGACAGCGCGAACACGATGATCGTCAAGAGGAGCAGCGTGACGATCGCGAGCGCGATGCGGCGGATCAGGAAGACGAGCATGGTGTGACGGTGGACCCTGAGAGGCGGAAAGGGCCGGGGCCCCGCCGCGGATGCGGCGGTGACCCCGGCCCGGAGTTCCGTTCTGGCCTAGGCCTGCGACGCGCCCTCGAGGAACGCGAAGCCCATCGCCGTCGTCACGATGCCCTGGAACTTGTTGTTGAACGCGCCCAGGGTGTTGATCGTGTACGGGATGCCAACCGGGACGTTGTCCCAGAGGTTCTTCTGCACGGCAGCAGCCGTGGACTTCTGGTCCTCGACCGACACGGCCGCGGACCACGCCGCGAAGGCCGAGTCGAACGCCGAGTCGGCGTACTGCGACGAGTTCCACACGCCGTCCGTGGCGAGCGCGGCGTTGAGGTACACGTCGGGCGTGCCACGATGGCCGTAGTCCACGATACCGGCATCCGACGCGCCGGAGCACGGCGGCTTGGCCGGCTCGGCCGGGCACCAGTACTTGCCGTAGAACGTGCCGTAGTCGGAGCCGACCAGCTTCACGTTGATGCCGGCCTGCTTCATGCCGTCGGCCGCGAGCACCGCCATGTTGGTCATGTCGATGGCCTTGATGTACGGCAGCTCGATCGTCAGGTCGGACGCGCCGGCCTCGGCGAGGAGGGCCTTGGCCTTCTCGATGTCCTGCGTGCGCTGCTCGACCGCGGCGCTGTCGAAGTACGGGTACAGCTCGAAGATGACCTGATCGTTGGCGATCGTGCCGTGGCCGCCGAGGGCCTTGTCGATCATCTTCTGGCGGTCCATCGTCCAGGCGATGGCCTGGCGGACCTTCGGGTCCATGACGGCGCCCTTGTCGCAGCGCATCCAGAGCTGGCGATGCGCAGCGGACTTGAGCTCGACGATGTTCATGTTCGGGTCGTTCAGGAGCACTGCGCCCTGATCGGCCGTGATCGTCGTGCAGCCGTCGGCCTCACCGCTGGAGACGGCGGCGACCTGCGCGGCCGTGTCCTCGATGAAGATGAACTCGACGGTGTCGAGCGGGGTCTTGCCGCCCCACCAGCTGTCGTTGCGGACGTACGTGGCGCCCGTCTTGACGTCCAGCTTCTCGAGCTTCCACGGACCCGTGCCGCCCTTGCCGGGAGCCAGGTTGTCCTTGACGGTCCACGCGGTCGGGGTGATCAGCGACTGCGTGTTGTCGGACGAGACCAGGTACGGGAAGTGGCCGTTGGGCTTGTCGAGCTTGAAGACGACGGTCTTGTCGTCCGGCGCGGTCGTGCCGCCGGCCGACAGCGTGCCGGTCAGGGCCGAGTTGCCGGCCTCGACCAGCTTCTCCATCGTCGAGACGACGTCGGCGGACGTGAACGGCGTGCCGTCCTGCCACATGACGCCCTCGCGGAGCGTGAAGGTCCACTCGGTGCCGTCCGCGCTGCCCGACCACTCGGTGGCGAGCTGCGGCTGGATCGAGAGGTCCGACGCCGAGCGCACGAGGTACTCGAACACCTGGGCGCAGACGTTATAGGTCACGAGGTCGATCATCGTGATCGGGTTGACGCCTTCCGAACCGGGCAGCGACATGGCCAGCTTGATGGTGCCGCCGATCTTGGCCTCGGCGGTCGTGGCGACCTCGCCCTCGCCGATGCCGGTGTCGGTCGCGCCGCCGCCACCGCTGCTGCTCGAACCGCCGCACGCGGCGATGATCGCGCTGATCGACGCAAGGGAGAGACCGAGAACCGTGCCGCGCTGAATGAAGTGGCGGCGGTTGATCTTCCCCTGGGCGAACGACTCGACCAGATCGAGCTGCGACGCGTTCGCCTCGCGGCGAAGCGGATCCAGGCTCTTGAAATCGGTCATACGAGTTCCCTCCTCAGGTCTCGATGCATCTCCGCGGGAGCGGAGACCCCGTGGTTATCCCACACCACCTCGGTGCGAGTCAACACGGTTGACAAGTTGTACCACGATGTGACGCGAATGTCGTACCACGATATGACCCATGCTCAGCGGAGGTTTTCCGCTGTGGATCAGGCCTCGGGGTCGGGCACCGGCGCCTCGCCCTGCGGCTTCAGCTCGACGTCGACCACGCGGATGCGCGCGCCATCGACCTCGCGCACGGTGAAGCGGAACCCGTTGTGCGTGACGACGTCGCCGGGGCGCGCCGGCCGTCCGAGCTCGCCGAACAGGAACCCGCCGACGGAGGTGTAGTCCTCGTCGGGCAGGCCGCCCTCGAAGCGGTCGTTGAAGTCCTCGATGCCGTAGGAGGCCTCGAGCCGCACGCGATCGGGCGCGAGGCGCACGACCTCGCGATCCGGCAGGTCGAACTCGTCGTTGATCTCGCCGACGATCTCCTCGAGCAGATCCTCGAGCGTGACGATGCCGCTGGTCGAGCCGTACTCGTCCACCACGATCGCCATGTGCGTCTTCGTGCGCCGGAAGTCGGCCAGGAGCTCGTCGAGCTTCTTCGTCTCGGGGACGATCGGCACGGGGCGCGCGCACGCGCCGACCAGCGTCTCCCCCGCCTCGTCCATCTGCGCGGCGAACAGATTGCGCACGTGCACCACGCCGACGAGATCGTCCATCGTCTCGCGGTGGACGGGATAGCGCGTGTACGGGGCGGCCAGCGCGCGGGTGATCGCCTCGGTGGCGCTGAGGTCCGCGGGCATGCCGACGACGTCGGGGCGCGGCACCATCACCTGCTTGACCTCGGTCTCGGCGAAGTCGAAGACCTTGTGCAGCAGCTGCTCCTCGGACTCCTCGAGCACGCCCTCCTCGTGCGAGGCGGAGATCAGCATCTTCAGCTCCTCCTCGGAGTGCACCAGGCGCATCTCCGACGGCGACTCGAGCCCGAGCAGGCGGATCAGCGCCTCGCTCAGGCCGCGCAGCACCCAGATGAAGGGCCAGAACACCCACATGAAGACCGACACGGGCAGGGCGACGGCGAGGGCGACCGACTCCGCCCGCGACAGCGTCAGCGTCTTGGGCACGATCTCGCCGAGCACCACGTGCAGGGCGGTGATGAGCGCGAAGGCGAGGATCACGCTGATCACCGCGACGGCGCCCTCGCCCAGCGCGCCGACGTTGCCGAGCGCGCCCTCGAACGCGGCGGACACCGCCGGCTCGCCGACGGCGCCGAGCGCCAGCGACGAGAGCGTGATGGCGACCTGGAAGGCCGAGATGAAGCGCGCCGGATCGTCGATCAGGTGCCGGACGCGCCGCGCGGAGGACGAGCCCTCCTCGACCAGCTCGTCGATGCGCGTGCGGCGCACGGCCACGAACGCGAACTCGGCGGA
>CAZPQP010000101.1:0-3356 GCA_964588635.1 uncultured Bifidobacterium sp. | reverse complement strand
CCGATCGCCGAGGCCGGCACCGCCTCGACGTGCCGCTCGGCCGCCTCCAGCGCCTCGGCCGGACGCTCGGCGGCGAGCAGCGCCTCGATCAGCACGAGCCGCAGGCCCTCGTCGTCGTCCTGCACCGCCAGCGCCAGCGCGGCGGCCGTCGCGGCGAGGTCGGGCTGGCCGTCGGCCAGCAGCGAGCGCGCCGCGGTCGAGAGGTGGCCGTGGTCGTCGTCGTGGAGGGCGAGGTCGCGGCGCACCAGATCGGCGAGGGCCTCGCGATCGACCTCGATCGGCCCGTCGGGTCCGCTGACGGTGGTGAGCGCCCCGAGCTCGCGCAGGCGATCGACGACGGCCGGATCGCCCGGCGCCAGCTCGAGCGCCTCGCGGTACGCGGCGATCGCGCGCTCGTCCTGTCCGAGGTCCTCGAGCACGCGCGCCCGGTTGCGATGGAACAGCGGCACGTCGGCGAACACGCGCGCGACGGCGTCGAGCTCGGCCAGCGCGGCCTCCGCGTCGCCGGTCTCCCGCAGCGCAGCCGCGCGGTTGAGGCGCGCCGGCGCATCCTGGGGATCGATCGCGAGCACCGCGTCGACCTGCGCGAGCGCGTCGTCCCAGCGGTGCTCGGCAAGCGCCTGCTGCGCCAGTGCCAGCGGGCGCTGCTTCGCCGCAATGCGGCGGTGCTCCGCCGCCAGCGGATGATCCGGCTCGGCGTCGGCGAACTGCGCCGCGTAGGCGATGAGATCGGCCGGCGTGGCCGCCGCGCTGTCGATCGCGGCGGGCACGGCGACCTGCTCGGGCAGCCCCAGACGGGCGGCGGCGAGCGGATCAAGATCGAGCAGAACCCAGTTCTCCATAGCCCCGCAGGGTACGCGAGCAGCGCGCCTTCCCCTCCGCCCCTCCGTCCGCTACACTCTGACCATCACCTACGGCAACAGTGTTGCCGTATAGCCAACACAGGGAGAGGCTCAGGATCATGTCCGTCCCCAGCTCCACCAAGTACCTCATCATCGGCGCCGGCGTGCACGGCCTGTCGACCGGGTACCACCTCGCCAAGCAGCTCAAGGCCCGCGGCGTCGGCTCCGGTGCCGACATCACGATCATCGACAAGTCCGGCGTCGCCGCCGGCGCGTCGGGCATCGCCTGCGGCGTCGTCCGCAACAACTACTACCAGCCGGCCATGTCCGAGCTGATGGCCGCCAACGTCGAGGTCTGGGAGTCCGATCCCGAGGCGTACCACTACCACGAGGTCGGCTACATCGCCCTCGGCCCCGAGGGCCAGGTCGGCGACCTGACCGAGGTCGCCGGTCGCCACGAGAAGATCGGCTACCCCTCCACGCTGATCACCGGCGAGGACAACGTCCGCGAGCACATGCTCAAGCTGTTCCCCGACTGGCGTGCGCCGGGCCTCAAGGTCGCGCTGCACGAGCACAAGGGCGGCTTCGCGTTCAACGTCGAGTCGATGCAGGGCCTCGCGAACAAGGCCAAGGCCGAGGGCGTCACGATCATCGAGGGCATCAAGGTCAACGGCTTCGAGACCGACGCCTCCGGCGCCGTCACGAAGGTCGAGACCTCCGGTGGCCCGATCGAGTGCGAGCAGGTCATCATCGGCGTCGGCCCGTGGATCCCGCGCATGTGGGAGATGCTCGGCCTGCCGGACAAGCTCGACGTCCGCACGCCGACCGGCGACGTCCACAAGGACCAGAACATGTGGACGTTCTGGTACCTGCAGGAGGGCGAGATCGCCGTCGACCCGCTGATGCACGCGACGGCAGACGGCAAGATGCCGCCCGTCCTCCACGTCGACTCCGACGCGCCGCTCTACACCGATGACGGCCGCCTGGTCACCGACGAGCTGTGGGGCAACTACTTCAAGCGCGATCGTCACGGCATCCAGGGCGGCGCTGCGCCGATCGCCCTCGATACGGACTTCGAGCTCGATCCGTACCCGACCTCCAGCGTCGACCCGTCCTTCCCCGACATGTGGTGCGCGAGCCTCTCGCACTGCATGGAGCGCTTCGAGGGCTGCCGGGCCAACTACAAGACGGCCCGCTCCGGCGGCGTCGGCTCGTTCACGGTCGATAACTTCCCGGTCTTCGACTACATGCTCCCCAACGTCTACGTCATCGCCGACTCGAACCACGGCTACAAGATGATCGGCGTCGGCAAGGAGGTCGCGAACGTGGTCCTCGGCGATCACTCCTCGCTCCTCCACCCGTTCCGCTACGAGCGCTTCGCCACCGGTGATCTCCACCCGGTGTCGAACAGCCCGTACCCCTGGTCGTAAGGCACAGCCGGCCGCCGGTGTCCTCGGACATCGGCGGCCGCGGCCCTACGGCCGCAGCAGCGCCCTGACCCCCGCGCGCCAGATCGGCAGGACGCGCTCCATCGGCAGCTCGGACGCCTCGTAGAGCGACGTCAGCGCAATGCCCTCCTGGAAGCTCCAGAAGGCCATGACCAGATCGTCGGTCGACTGCCCGGTCATGACCTGACCACGGCGCCTGCCCTCGTCGATCAATTGCACGATGCGCCGGTTGGCCGCGCGGCTGAAGCCCAGCAGCTCCTCGGCGAGCTCGGGCCGCGTGAGGCTGTGCAGGATGATCTCGATGTAGACGCGCTCGCTCTCGCGCAGCGCGGGAGAGCACGGCAGGAAGTCCTCACCGATCGCGATCAGCTCCTCGATGCAGTCCCAATCGGCCGGCAGCTGGGACGGGTCGTCGAGCGTGTCGTAGTCGAAGTCGGCGTCGGTCCACGTGCGCAGCGCGACCTCGCGCAGCAGCGCATCGCGCGTGCCGAAGGCGTGCGTGAAGGGACGCGTCGAGCAGCCGGCGTCGCGCGCCAGGTTGCGGAAGGTGCAGGCCGCGACGCCCTCGCGTGCGATGAGCGTGGTCGCCACGGCGATCAGCCGTTCACGCCGCTCCTCGG
Organism: uncultured Bifidobacterium sp.; assembly: GCA_964588635.1. Classification (GTDB taxonomy): domain Bacteria; phylum Actinomycetota; class Thermoleophilia; order Gaiellales; family F1-60-MAGs149; genus F1-60-MAGs149. The sequence goes on along the minus strand of CAZPQP010000101.1, from coordinate 446 downwards.
CGGTCTCGTTGATCGGAGCCACGGCCACCCCTGCAGGGTACTGCGCCTAGGCTGTCCCGTGAGACGGATGCCGCCCGATCGGCACCCGCCGCACGAGACGCAGAGACCATGCCGCCGCGAACCGCCGACCCGCTTGCCACCGCGCTCTCGCCGCTCGCCGCCACCTGGCTGCGCGAGACCTTCCCGAACGGCCCGACCGCCGCGCAGGCGCAGGGCTGGCCCGCGATCGCGGACGGCGGCAACGTGCTGCTCTGCGCCCCGACCGGCTCGGGCAAGACGCTGGCCGCCTTCCTCGTCGCTCTCGACCGGCTCGCCACGACGCCGCGCACCGAGAAGGGCACGCGCGTGCTCTACCTCTCGCCGCTGAAGGCCCTCAACTACGACATCGAGCGCAACCTGCGCGGCCCGCTCGCCGGCCTGCGCGCCACCGCCGACCGGCTCGGCCT
>CAZPQP010000100.1:0-7393 GCA_964588635.1 uncultured Bifidobacterium sp. | reverse complement strand
ACACCGACTTCCTGAACATGCTCGAGCGCGAGCGCCTCGAGTCGAAGAAGATCTCGAAGACGAACGCCGTCACGTCGCAGATCCCGCACGAGATGGGCGCCGACAACGTGCACATCGGCCCGTCGGATCACGTGCCGTGGCTGACCGACCGCAAGTGGGCGTACATCCGCCTCGAGGGTCGCGCCTTCGGCGACGTGCCGCTGACCGCCGAGGTCAAGCTCGAGGTGTGGGACTCCCCCAACTCGGCCGGCATCGTGATCGACGCCGTGCGCCTGATCAAGCTGGCGCTGGACAACGGCATCTCGGGTCCGCTCGAGTGGCCGTCCGCCTACCTGATGAAGTCCCCGCCGGTCCAGCATCGCGACGAGCTGGCCCGCGAGGAGGTCGAGGCCTTCATCAAGCGCTACGGCAGGAAGGGCTCGACCCGCTCGGCGGCCGCGAAGAAGCCGGCTGCCCGCACGGCGGCGAAGAAGCCCGCCGCCAAGAAGCCCGCGGCGAAGAAGCCTGCGGCCCGCTCGGCGGCTGCCACCAAGCCGGCGACCCGTGCTGCGGCCAAGCCGGCCGCCAAGAAGCCGGCCGTGCGCAAGCCCGCCGCCAAGAAGCCGGCGACCCGCAGGCCGGCCGCCAAGAAGCGCTAGGCCCTCGCACAGACCCCCGGTACGACGACGGCGGGCGCCTCCGGGCGCCCGCCGTTTGCGTTTCCAGCCGCCGACGAGCCGTTCCGATGCAGCCCAGGCGCTAGGGTGCGGGTGTGCGCATCGCCATCTTCACCTCCACCGCGCTGGATCGCCCGGGCAAGGAGTGCGACGCAGCCAATTCGCTCGCCGCTGCCGTCTCCGATCACGGCGCCGAGGTGCTGCTCGTCGGCACGGCGCGCAGCGCCGCGGTGCAGACGAGCGGTCGCCTCACGATCCGCGCGCTCGAGCGCAGCGGTGCCGACGCGCTCGCGCACACCGGGCCGGGCCCACGGCAGATCGGTGTCAGCGGACCCGTCTGGACCTGGGCGGCCGACGCCGCCACGCGCCGCATCATCGGCCAGGGCGATCTCGATCTCGTCGTGCTGATGGGAGACGATGACACGCCACTGGCGAAGGTCGTGCTCGACGCCGCGCCGAGCACCCAGCGCGTCGGTCTGACCGGCGTCAAGAAGGCGGCCAAGGAGCTGATCGCGATCGCCGGCGATCACGCCCGCCGTCCGTCGCCGCTGGCGCTGCCCGAGCCGATCCTCGCCGACTTCCATCTGCATACGTTCCACTCGCACGACTGCAGCACCACGATCGACGATCTCGCCCAGCGCGCGATCGAGCTCGGGATCGGCGCCCTGTGCGTGACCGACCACGACTCGGTCGCCGGCGGGTACGCCGCCAAGGCGCACGCCGAGGCCCATGGCGTGCCGGTGCACATCGCCATCTCGAGCGAGATCAAGACGCGCAAGCAGGGCGAGGTGATCGGCATCTACCTCAAGGAGGACGTGCCGCCCGGCATGTCCTTCGCCGACACCGTCGAGGCGATCCGCGCGCAGGGCGCCTTCGTCTACGTGCCGCACCCGTTCGACGCGCATCATGCGATCCCGCCGGAGGCCCTGCTCGAGCGCCTCGCCCCGCAGCTCGATGCGCTCGAGGTCGCCAATGGCCGGCTGGCGCGGGAGCACTACAATGAGAGCGCCCTCGCCTTCGCGCGGCGCCTCGGCCTGCCCGAGGGCGCCGGCTCGGACGAGCACGTGATCGCCGGCCTCTTCACCGCCGGTCTCGAGCTGCCCGCATTCCACGATCCGGCCTCGCTCGCGCTGGCGCTGGGCGATGCGCGCATCGTGCGGAACCCGAAGAGCTTCCTCGCCCTGCAGGCCCGCAAGTGGTTCCGCACAAGGAGGCGACCACCGCGCGCCGAATGACGAGTGACGCGCCGTGGCTGAACCTGACGAGATCAATGAGCGGTACCTGGCCCGAGCCATCAAGGCCATGAACGCGCTGGGCGATGAGCTCGCCGATCGGGTCGACCCCGATGATCCCACCAGCACGCCCGTGCTCGGCTCCGGCCATCCGATGGCCGACATCATGCTGCTGAAGACCTCGGCGCAGCCGGCGGAGATCCAGGAGGGCGTCGCCTTCTTCGGCCGCGCTGGGAGCGCGATCCTCAAGAGCATCACGCGCGTCGGCATCGACCCCACGACGATCTACGGCACCAACTGCGTCAAGTGCCGGCACGACGACCTCGAGGACGGCAAGGGCGCGGCGGCGAAGGTGCTCCTGCGCGAGATCCAGATCACCGAGCCGAAGATCATCGTCTGCATGGGCACGGCGACGGCCGAGTTCATCAACCGCATCAAGGTCCCGCTGTCCGAGCAGATCGATCCCGAGCTGATCGGCGAGGTGCAGCAGCTGACGCCGACGATCGAGGCGCTCGTGACGCCCGACATCGACGAGTCGCTCGACGAGGAGTCGTCGAAGCGGCGGTTCTGGAAGGCGTTCCAGGAGCTGGGGCGCTGGTACAGCGCCCTGCCGCCCTACTGATCGCGCTTGACGAACCGCGCCACGCACTCGACGTGCGGCGTGTGCGGGAACATGTCAACCGGCCGGACGATCTCGAGGTCGTAGCCGCCCTCGGTCATCAGGATCGCGTTGCCCGCCAGCGTCGTCGGGTTGCACGAGACGTAGACGATCGTCTTGGCGCCGAGCTCGAGCACGCGCTTGACGGCCTTGGGCGTGAGGCCCGCGCGTGGCGGATCGATCACGACGAGGTCGGGCATCGGCGCGCCGGCCTCGACCAGCGGCTCGATCGCCTTCTGGACGTCGCCGGCGATGAACTCCGCGTTGTCGATGCCGTTGCGCTGGGCGTTCTGCGTGGCCTGCTCGACGGCCTCGGGGACGATCTCGATGCCCACGACGCGGCCGGCGTCGCGCGCGAGGGCGAGGCCGATCGAGCCGATGCCGGAGTAGAGATCCCAGACGACCTCGCTGCCCGTCAGGCGCGCCTCCTCGATGGCGATGCCGTAGAGCTTCTCGCACATGTCGGTGTTCGTCTGGAGGAACCCGTTCCACGGGACGTGCAGCGTCAGGCCGAGGATCTCCTCGCGGTAGAAGTCCTGTCCGTGGATGAGCGCCGTGGGATGGCCGTACGTCGTCTCGGACGCGCCGCTGTTGCGCGTGTGCATGAGGCCGACGAAGCCGGGCACCGACTCGATCAGCTCGTCGACGAGGTTGCCGGGGCGCGGCAGATCGATGTCGGTGGTGACGAGCGCCAGCAGCACCTCGCCGGTGCGCTTGGAGTGGCGGATCACGAGGTTGCGCAGGTGGCCGTCGTGCAGGCGCTGGTCGTACGCGACGAGGTCGGTCGTGCGCGCCCAGCGCTGGATCGCATCCTTGGCCGCGTTCGCCGCGTCGTTGATCAGGAAGCAGCGCTCGATCTCGAGCACCTGGTCCCAGCGACCGGCACGGTGGAAGCCGAGCGCGGGTCCCTCCTCCGTCTCCGTGAACGTCAGCTCGACCTTGTTGCGGTACTCCAGGTTGTCCTCGGCGCCGACGATCGGCTCGACCGGCACGTCGGGCAGGTGCGCGATGCGTCCGATGGCGTCGCGCACGAGCTGCGCCTTCTCGACGAGCTGGGCCGGGTAGGCGTAGGTCTGCCAGCGGCAGCCGCCGCACAGGCCGACGTGCGGGCAGGTCGGCTCGACACGATCGGCGCCGGGCGCCAGCAGTTCGACGACGTCGGCCTCGCCGTGCCGTCGACGCGCGCTGCGCAGGCGGATGCGAACGGAGTCGCCGGGCAGCGCCCGATCGACGAAGACGACATAGCCGTCGATGCGGGCGACGCCACGACCACCGGTCGCCAGCGACTCGATCACGACGTCGGCGACGTCACCACGGGAGGGTCGATCGGCCACGAGCGGATCGTACGCGAGGCCGGCCGACGGGCGATCCGCACGCGCCGGGCGAACACCCGGCGCGTGCGGTCGCAGGCTACGCGGAAGCGGCCTTGGAGTCGTCCTTGCCGATGATCAGGAGGATGATCAGCGAGATCAGCGGGAAGAAGAACCCGAGGATCGTCCACAGATTGAGGCTGCGATTGCGGCTGCGGGCCATGCCGCGGCAGATCAACGCAAACGCGACGCCGACGGCCAGATAGATGATGACGGTGATGAGACTCGACACGGGGAACCTCCCTGACGGCACCGCGGAATCACGGCTGCCACGAGTGTACGCCCAGGGTCAGGGCGCGCAAGTCCGCGTCGCTCGGCAGCGGGGCTTTCCCCGACCAATGGGGCGTGCCGGGCGGCTGGCGAGCCCGGCACGCCCGATCGGCTCTAGGCGGCGCTCTGGTGGTTCTTCTTGCCCAGGATCAGCAGCACGACGAGTGCGATGACCGGGAAGAAGAACCCGAGGATGGCCCAGCCGACGCGGCTGCGGTTGCGGCCGCCGGCGAGGCTCGCGCACACGATCGCGAAGACGACCGAGATGACGAGTCCGCTGATTACGGCAATGCTCTGGTCCATGTGGCTCCTCCGGAGGTACGACCGCCGGTAGCGCGGTCTCTCGGAGCGTACGCATCACGTCGGGCGACGCGCATCGTGGGTGCAGCCGCGTGCGCCCTCGAGACGACTGCGTCTGCTCGTGGTGCGGCAGCGTGCTGCCGACGTCCCGTTGCGCGCGGTGCACGGCACGCGCGGGGCGCGACGATCGCCTCATGCACCAGCGCACCGGCCAGGCTGCCACGGAGGTGATCGCGATCGGGCTGATCGTGATCGCGCTCGTTCTCGCCCTCGCCGCCGGTGGCGGGTTCGCCTGGCTGCCCGGACTCGCCGCCCGGGCCTTCGGCGACGCGGGCACCGCGCCCCCATCGGATGCCGCGCTCGCGTACCTCGATCACGCGGTGGCGACGACCGACGGGGCGGGTCCCCCGCTCCGCGATGCCATCCTCCGGGTGGCGCAGGTCATCGGCCCGGAGCGGGCGCGCGCGCTTGCCATCGATCGACTGCTGCGGCGCTATGCCGCCCGGCACGGCGGGCGTCGCGAGGCGCTGGCGGACCCGAGTTGGGCGCTCGCCGACCGGCGCTTCGACGGCCTCGGCCCGGCGACCGCATCCGTCTGGTCGGACGAGGAGCCCCGCGCACCCAGCACCGTGCGCATCGTGGATCGGCGTGCGGAGCAGAATTGGTGGGCGCGGCAGCGTCCATCCACCCCGAGCCGCGTGGTCGAGGTCGGGAAGACTGCTGTCATCGGCGCGGCCACGGCGGTGGCGCCCGTGCTGTCGCTCCCCGTCGCGCTGCTCGATGCGACCGCGGCCGCGCTCGGACCGACGGCGGTGGGCATCCCCGCCGGCAGCCGCGAGGACGATGCGGTGATCTGCCGGTTCGTGTGGCGTCGGAACCTCGCCGAGCCCGGCTGGGCTCCCGCCCATGCGATCGCAGCCACGCGCCTGCAGCTGGGACAGCGCGTGCCGGCCGTCGAGCTGATCGTCATCCGCGCCGGACGGATCGAGGCCCACGCGGTGGTGCGCAGCCATGCGTCAACCTGCTGAGCGCCGAGCGCAGGCCACCGTCGAATGGCTGGCGGTGATCGTCGCCGTGGCGGCCGCGCTCACGGCCGGCAGCCTCGCCGCGAGTGAGGTAGCGCGACACGTGTCGCAGCGCCTTGCGCCGTCGTCCGACGATCGTCTCGAGGCGCGCATGCTCACCGCGGCGGTGCGCGGCGAGGCGAACGCGCCGAGCCTGCAGGGCGCTCAGGTCTGGCTCGCCGAGGAGCACGGTGAGACGCTCGCGCGACGCCGGATCACCGCTGCCGTGATGGCCGAGCTGCTGCGTGCCCACCCCCGCTGGGGCGAGGACGTGCGGTTGGCCGGCGTGTCGCGTCTCTCGCCCTCCCCTGCGGCCACGCTGCGCAGCGAGGCCACGACGGAGGTCCGCATCATCACGGCCGCGGACGAACGCGCCGCGGGCATGCATCCGGATGCACACGAGCGCGCGGCGGCGGGTGCGGCATCGCTCGCGTGGTCCGGCATCGGCGCGCTCGCACAGCGCATCGCCCGTCCATTGGGCCTCGCCGTGGGCGTCGTGCGCGCGCTGCTCAGCGTGCAGGCCGACGAGCCGATGCAGGAGCCGGGCACACGAGCCGGGGATGTGATCGTCTGCCGGCCGACGAGCGCGCTGATCACCGGTCGCGGCCTGCCGGCCGGCCGCCGCATCGGCGGGCTCTGGCGCATCGGCGTCCTGCGCGACGGCCGCCTGATCCTCGACGCGGTGCGCAACGGCACGAGCCCGTGCCGGCTCCCGGCCGGGCGCTGACACCGGCCGGGAGCAACCACCTACGGCTTCGCGACGGAGGAGATCGCCTTCTCCATCGACTTCGAGATCTGGCCGCCGATGCCGGCGCCGCCGCCCTTGACCTGCACGGACACGGCGAGCAGCAGCGCGCCGACCGCGAGGACGAGGCCGAGGTACTCGACCGTGCCCTGTCCGCGGCGATCCGCCAGCCGATGCCCGAATGCGCAGAGCGCCTCCCAGAACGAGCTCATGTTCCACCTCACGTGGGTCGCGGCGACCACCGGCCGCCGCATGCCAACGTGCCAACGACGCGTGCACGCCGTGCGCAAGGTCCGCGCTGCGGAACGGCCGGGCCGTCGCCACCGCAACGTGCGGTTGCGCACCGTCCGCACGGAGTCAGACACAGGACGCGCGCATGCGCGCCGTCCTAGACCGCGGCGGGAGTGGGCGCCGTGATGCACGGCAGCTCGACCACGAAGCGCGCGCCGCCCTGCGGGGCGTCGGCCACGGTGACGGTGCCGCCCATCGCGATCGCGAGCTCGCGGGCGATCGCCAGGCCGAGACCCGTGCCCGTGCCGTCCTCCGTATAGAACGCGCGGAAGATGTCGACGCGCTTCTCCGGCGCGATGCCGGGGCCGGAATCGTCGACGGTGATCCACACACGGCCGGCCTCGGCGAGCGCGCTGACGATCACCGTGCCCTCATCGGGCGTCCACCGCACGGCGTTGCGCACGAGGTTGCCGACGATCTGCAGGATGCGATCGCCGTCGCCGATGATCACCGGCAGCGTCCCCGACTGCAGCGTGATCTCGATGTCGCGCTCGCGCGCCTCCGCGCCCTGCCCGGTGACGACCTGGTCGAGCAGGATGTTGAGATCGACCTCGTCGGCCTCAAGGCCGAAGCGCTTGGCCTGGAGCCGCGCCAGATCGAGCAGGTCGCTGACCAGGCGGTTGAGGCGCTGCGATTCCGCCGTGATCGCCGCGTAGGCCAGCTGCTGCTCGGCCTCGTCCTCGAAAATGCCGTCGACGAGTGCGTCGACCTGCCCGCGGATGGCGGTCAGCGGCGTGCGCAGCTCGTGCGACACGCGCATCAGGAACTGGCGCTCCGTATCGCGCGCCTCGGCGAGGCGCACGGTCA
>CAZPQP010000099.1:0-7501 GCA_964588635.1 uncultured Bifidobacterium sp. | reverse complement strand
TGCTCGAGTCGATCGTCGAGGGCATGATCGGCCTGCAGCCGTTCGAGGCCTGGTCCGAGCGCGACGCCCTGCTGCATCTGGTGATCGGCGATGCCTCGGGGTCGCCGCGGCTCGTGTCGCGCATCGCCGAGCTGCGCGCGGAGGCCTACCGCATCTCCCGGTTCCTGCCCACGACGGCCGAGGTGCTGGCGATCGCCGATCGCGAGCACGTCGAGATCGTCAAGGCGATCGCGGCTGGCAAGCCCGCCCGCGCGCGCACGCTGATGGAGGGCCACGTGCGCGGCACGGCCCGCCTGCAGGCCGGTCTCGGCCGCATCGCCGACGAGAGGATCTGATGGGCGACACCTACCGTGCCGTCGTCCTGCCGGCGTTCAACGCCGAGCTCGTGCTCGAGGAGCGGCCCGTGCCGACCGAGCTGATGGGCCCCGACGCGCAGTGGCTCAAGGTCGTCGCCGCCGGCGTCTGCCACTCCGACCTGCACGTCGTGGAGGGCCGCTGGCCCGCGCTGCCGACGCCGCTGGTGATGGGGCACGAGATCACCGTCGAGACACCTGATGGGCTCGCGGTCGTCTACCCGCCGTGGGGCTGCGGCGCGTGCCGCTACTGCGACGCCACGGAGGAGCAGCTCTGCGATCACGTCAAGGAGGCGGGGCTCGTGCACGACGGCGGCTACGCCGAGTACGTGCAGGTGCCGCACCCGAAGTACCTCTTCCCGATCGGCGACCTCGACCCGGCCTTCGCCGCGACGTTCGGCTGCAGCTCGCTCACGCCCTTCCGCGCCACGCGCAAGGCGCTCGACTGGATGCCCGCGGGGGCCAAGGTCGTGCTGATCGGCGCCGGCGGCCTCGGCCAGTTCGGCATCCAGTACCTGCGCGCCATGACCGACGCGCACCTGATCGTCGCCGACACCAGTGCGGCGAAGCGCGCCCGTGCCCTCGAGCTCGGCGCGCACGAGGTCTGCGACACCGACGAGCTCGAAGGGCCGATGGACGTGGTCTACGACTACGTCGGCGCCGACGCCACGCTGGCCGTCGCCAATCGCATCATCCGGCGCGGCGGGCTCGTCGTGAACGTCGGCGCGTACGGCGGCAGCGTGCCGTTCGGCTTCTCGCTGATCCCGCACGAGACGTGGTGGACGCAGTCCATGTGGGGCTCGCGGGACGACCTCGCCGAGGTCATCAGGATCGCCCAGCGCGGCGACCTGCAGTACAGCGTGGAGCGCCTGCCGCTCGAGGCCGCCGCCGAGGCGCACCGCCGCATCCGAAGCGGCGATGTCGACGGTCGGCTCGTCCTGATACCGTGACCCCGCAAGCGGAAGGAGCCCCGTGATGAAGGTGCACATCGTCATCGACCCCGAGACCTGCGTGGGAATCGGCAAGTGCGAGGAGATCGCGGAGGAGGCCGTCGAGCTCGGCGACGACGGCGTCTCGCATGTCACCGGCGTGGCCGTCGACCTCGACGTCGCCCGCAACCTGTGCGACTCGTGCCCGACGGGCGCGATCTCGATCGCCGACGAGGACTGAGTCTCAGCGAGGACAGGCGATCGCGGTGCCGTTCGTCGTCTTCGTGACCGCGGCGAGCGCCTGCAGCGTGCTGGGCGGGTCAACGCTGTAGTGGCCCTGATACGGGCGATCGAGGCCCGACAGGAAGTACACCACCAGCGCGAGCATCACGACCAGCAGCGCGGAGACTCCGATGGTGATCCGCCGGCCGCCGAGCTCCTGCTGGAGCCCAATCAGTACGACGATGATGAACGCGAGGGCGAAGACGATCACCCAGATCGTCATCGGCACCCGGGAGTCGCCCAGTGACAGTGCCTGGTCACGCTGCTCGCGGAACTGGAGGTAGCGGGTGAAGATCGCGCTGTACTGCGCAGCCGCGCGCGGGTCATCGAGTGGAATCGACGTGATGTCCGTGCCGAGTTGGGCGATCTCGGCCCGCACGGCGGGCGCGCCTGTGAGATCGCCCTGCCGCATGAGCGCCCACTCAGCGCCATCGATCAGCCGGCTCACGCACACCGTGTCGGACTCGATCCGATCCTGGCTCGCCGTCGGCAGGCCGACCGCAGCCGCGTTGATGGCATGCAGCGTCGCCGCCTCGTTGACAGTCGCGTTGCGGGCGGCATAGACGTTGCCCGTGGTCTGGAACAGCAGGAGGCCGAGCAGCAGGCCGTACGTCCCGCCCATGAACGCCGCATACGGGCCTGTCGGCAGCGAGCCTGTACGTCGCCGGACCACGTAGACGACGACGAAGCCCGCCGCCAGCACGAGCGCCAGCACCAGCAGCGCGACCGACTGCTTCATCGGGATCTCCTGCGCATGTCGGAAGGATACCCCGTCGTCCAGTCTCACCGCCGTTGGACGAATTGGGCCCGGGCCCAGGTTGTCATCGCGCGCGGAATCGGTCGGATTTCGCGCGGGAGCGCGTCAGACGACGCGGACGGGCATCGACTTGACGCCGTTCACGAAGTTCGAGCGCACACGGCGCACCGGGCCATTCGACTCGAGGCGCAGGTCGCGCTTGAGGACCTCTTCGAACATCACGCGGATCTGCAGGCGCGCGAGCCAGGCGCCGAGGCAGAAGTGCGGGCCGCCGCCGCCGAAGCCCAGGTGCGGGTTCGGGTGGCGCGCGATGTCGAACGTGTGCGGGGCGTCGAAGACGTCCTCGTCGTAGTTCGCGCTCATGTACCACACGACGACCTTGTCGCCCTTGCTGATCTCCCGGCCGCGCAGCTCCGTGTCCTCCAGCGCCGTGCGGCGCATGTAGAGCACCGGCGTGGCCCAGCGGATGATCTCCTCGACCGCCTTGTCCATCAGCTCGGGCTGCGCCTTCAGGTGCTCGAGCTGGTCCGGGTTGTCGATGAACGCCTTCATCCCGTGCGTCAGCGTCGTGCGCGTCGTCTCGTTGCCCGCGAGGATCAGGATCTGGAACATGTTGCAGTACTCGAGCGGGGTCAGCCGGTCGCCATCGACCTCCGAGTGGATCAGGCGCGAGACGAGGTCGTCGGTCGGGTTGGCGCGACGCTCCTCGCCGATCTGGCGGCCGTACTCGAACACGTGGTACGAGGCCGGGCTGCCGAACGGCAGGTCCTTCGGATCCACGCCCGGCGGCAGGCTGTCGTAGTCGGGCGCGTAGTCGGGATCGTCGATCGCGATCATCTGGTTCGACAGCGTGATCAGCCGGTCGGCGTCCTCCGGCGGCACGCCGAGGATGTTCAGCAGCACCGTGATCGGCAGCGGCTCGGCCACGTCGAGCACCCAGTCGAACGAGCCGCGCTCCGTGGCCGCGTCGAGCAGGCGCGAGGCGGTGGCACGGGCGAAGGCCTCATGCGCGTTGATGGCCTTGGGCGTGAAGAGCGGGGAGACCACCCGGCGCAGGTGCTGGTGCAGCGGCGCGTCGGAGTCGATCAGGCTGCGGCGCTTCTCGAGCGACTCGGGCTCGACCTCCTCGAGCATCGTCAGGCCCTCGCCCGACGAGAACACCTGCGGGTTCTTCGAGACCGCGACGACGTCCTCGTGCTTCGTGATCGCCCAGAACCCGTGGTTCGGTGCGGGCTCCGGGTGCCAGTGGACGGGGTCCTCGCGGCGCAGCAGCGCGAACTCGTCGTGGAGGACCTGCTCCTCCCAGAGCTCGGGCGTGATCAGATCGACGCGGCTGAGATCGTCTGTGGGGGTCGCCATGGGGGAAGCCTAGACGCACGAAGACCCCCGTTCGACACCGGGCGAACCAGTGCCGAACGGGGGTCGCGTGCGGATTCGCTACGAGGCGATGTCCTCGTGCAGGTAGCGCCCGATGCCCGCGTACTTCTGCGGGCTGGAGGAGCGCAGGACCAGCGCGATGATCACGCCGATGGCGAACACGACGATCGGCCACACCCAGAGGTACTGGATGAACGGCACGTCGGCCGCGCCCGAGAGATCACCGCGGAACTTGAACAGCAGGTACACGGCGTAGACCTGCGTGATCGCCGCGACGATCGGGGCGACCAGCGTCTTGAACCAGTGGAAGCCGTCCTTGGCCTTCGTCAGGAAGTAGACGATGATCGCGACCGACACCAGCGCCTGGATGGCGAGGATGCCGGCGACGCCGAGCAGCGGGCTCCACGTGCCGAGCTTGAGCAGCGCACCGAGCGCCGTCGAGTCGTACAGGAAGAACGCGCCGACCCAGATCAGCACGAAGATGCCGGCCACGACGCCGGCGACGTGCGGCGACTTGTGCTTCGGATGCGTCTTGCCGAGCGCGCTCGGGAGCACGCCCTCGCGACCCATCGAGAACAGGTAGCGGCAGCCCGTGTTGAAGAACGCCATCTGGCAGGCGAACGAACCCGTGATGATGAAGATGCCGAACAGCGTCGTCAGCCAGCCGCCGACGTACTGGTCGGACATCGGGTAGAAGATCGAGGCGATCTCACCCGCGTACTGCTGGTTGACGAGGTCCGCCGAGCCCTGCTTGCCGGCAGCGGCGACGAACATCCACATCACGAACACGTAGAGGACGCCGAGGCCGATCACCGAGACGTACATGGCGGGCGCCATGACCTTCTTCGGCTCGGTGGCCTCCTCCGCGTAGTTCGGCGCCATCTCGAAGCCGACCCACGACCAGAACGCCGCGAAGAGGGCGATGCCGGTCGCGCCGGCGACCACGGCCATGTTGCCACCCGAGTCGAAGACGTTCATCGGGTTGAGCGAATCGATCACGAGGCCGTCGGGACCGCCGCCCTGGAACAGCACGGCGAACGAGAAGACCAGCAGCACCAAGAGCTCCGCCACCAGGGCGATGCCGAGGATGCGTGCGGTCACCTCGATGTGGAAGAACGTGAAGGCCGCCATCAGGATGATGGTGCCGAACAGGAAGATCCACACGGGGATGTCCCAGCCGAACCACTCCATCAGGTTGGCGTTGGCGAAGTACGCCGTGACGCCGGTGACCGCCGCTGAGAACACCAGGTAGCAGAAGGTCATCAGGATCGCCGTGCCCATGCCGAGGACGCTGCCGAAGGCATGCGAGATGAACGAGTAGAAGCCGCCGGCGGCGGTGACGCGACGCGCCATCTCGATGTAGCCGACCGAGAAGATCGTCAGGACGATCGTCGCGAGGATGAAGGCGCCCGGCACGGCCCAGCCGGCGCCGAGAATGCCGACCGGTCCGTTGAAGAGCATGGCCGAGATCGGCGCGGCTCCCGTGACGCAGCAGAAGAGCACCTGACGCGTGTTCAGGGCGCCCTTCGCAAGGTGGTGTTGCCCGGTCATCGGATTGACGATGTCCGCGGCAGGAGCATTGCTCCCGGAATCCGTAGCCAAGTCCCTCTCCTTTTTCTCCGTGTCCCCTCCCCGGCCGGATGATCCGACTGCAGGACGGTTCGCAGCGTAAAGGTTCGCCGTGACGGAATGCAACCCTTCCATATCGTCGTATCCCGCACGGCTACGGCGAAAAGGCGCGGTTTGGCGTGCGGAAACCGCTGAATTCCCTTGTATCGGTAGGATTTGCGCAGAGGAGGAGCGGTGACCGCGACGCTGGATCTGTCTGCCATCGAGCTGAAGGACCCCGACGTCTACCTGCATGGCGTCCCGCACGAGTCCTTCCGCCTGCTGCGCGAGCACGACCCCGTCCACTGGCACCCCGAGACGGCACCTGACCCCGGCTTCTGGGCCATCACCAAGCACGCCGACGTCGTCGCGATCTCGAAGGACGCGCAGCGGTTCTCGTCGGCCGAGCGCTTCATCTACTACGAGGAGATCCCGGCGGACGCGATGGAGATGCGCCGCTCGATGATCGAGACGGATCCGCCCGAGCACACGCGCCTGCGCCGCATCGTCAGCCCGCTGTTCACACCGAAGACCGTCGACGCCTACCGCGCGCACACCCGCGCCGTCGCCGACCGCCTGCTCGACAACGCCCTCGCCAAGGGCGAGTTCGACTGGGTCCACGACATCTGCGAGATGATGCCGATCCGCGTGTTCGTCGACGTCTTCGGCGCCCCCGAGTCCGACGCCGACTACCTCGCGAAGCTCGCGAACATGCTCGTCGCGGTCGACGACCCCGACCTCGCGCCGCCGCCGGAGATGTACGAGCGCGCCCGCGCGCGTGGCTTCGAGCCGCACCACCTGCCGTTCAGCAGCCCCGCCGCGCTCGACCTGTTCGACTACGCCCGCGACCTCTGCGAGGCGCGCCGGCAGGACCCGCGTGACGATCTGATCACCCGCCTCGTCTCGGCCGAGTGGGAGGGCGAGCGCCTGACGGACTCCGAGCTCGTCAACTTCTGCCAGCTGCTCGTCTTCGCCGGCAACGAGACCACGCGCAACTCGCTCGCCACGGGCATGCACCAGTTCATCGTCCAACCCGACCAGCTCGACCTGCTCGAGGCGGACCGCGGCCTGATGAAGGGCGCCGTCGAGGAGATCCTGCGCTGGGCCACCCCGATCTACACCTTCCGCCGCACCGCCACCGAGGACGTCGAGCTGCGCGGCAAGCAGATCAGGAAGGGCGACAAGCTGATGATGTACTACATCAGCGCCAACTACGACGAGGAGGTGTTCGACGATCCGCAGCGCTTCGACGTGACGCGCGACGCCTCGGCCCAGGTCGTGTTCGGCGGCGGCGGACCGCACTACTGCCTCGGCGCGTTCCTCGCCCGCATGCAGGTCGAGACGCTCTTCACGGCCGTCCTCGACCGCGGCCTGCGCCTCGAGGTGTGCGGTCCGACCGCGCGGCTGCGCAGCAACTTCGGCAACGGGTTCAAGACGATGCCGGTCCGGGCGGTGGCAGGCCGATGACGGCTATCCTGCCGCGAGTGGTGCCCTCGGGAGGGGCGATGACGACAAGGAGGCCCGATCCATGGGCGCTGGTGACTTCGATCTGCTGAAGGCGATCGAGAAGGGTGAGATCCGCGAGGTCGAGGTGGCCTGGGCGGACCATCAGGGGTATCCGCGCGGCAAGCGCATCCCGTCCGACGTGTTCGTCGGCCGGCTCGAGAAGGGCATCGCCTTCGCCGATGCCACGCTCACCTGGGACTACACCGGCGACGTCCTCGACGGCTGCCGCGTGTCCGGCTGGGAGTCGGGGTACCCCGACTTCTTCGTGATCCCCGACGTCTCGACCGCGCGCCGCCTGCCGTGGCGCGAGGGGGTGGCGATCGTCCAGGGCGACGTCAGGGACCACCACGGCGACCTGCTCAAGTACGCGCCGCGCAGCGTCCTGCGCAACGTCGTCGATCGCCTCGCCAAGCTCGGCTACACCGCGTCGATCGGCGTCGAGATCGAGTTCTACCTCGTCGACGAGAACGCGCAGCCCGCCGCCGACGGCATCCAGTGCTACTCGCTGTCGAAGGCCAACGACCTCGAGCCCGCCTTCAGCGAGCTGCTCGACGGCCTGCGCGGCTTCGTCGACGTCGAGGGCTCCAACGTCGAGTACGGGCCCGCCCAGTGCGAGGTCAACCTCAACCACGGCGACCCGATCTGGGCCGCCGACCAGGCCTTCCGCATGAAGTACGGCATCCGCGAGG
>CAZPQP010000098.1:0-7561 GCA_964588635.1 uncultured Bifidobacterium sp. | reverse complement strand
GCCGTCTGCCTCGATGCCATCCGCGTGCTCGCGGCCGCGATGGCGCGCCAGCTCGGCTGACGCCCCACCGCCGTGGTCGAGGCAACGGGTAGGCTGAGGGTATGCACGACCGCCTCCGTGTGCTCGCCGCCCTCGTGTTGGCCTTGGTCGTGGGCGTAACCGCCACTGCCTGCGGGACGGACTCGCTGCACGGCGCGATGGACCACGACAGCACCGACATGTCGCACGACGGCATGACGCACAGCCCGGCGCAGATGGGCACCGGTCGTGACGCCGACGTGATGTTCACGCAGGAGATGATCCCGCACCACCAGCAGGCCGTCGTGATGGCGGATCTCGCGCTCGATCCATCCCACGAGGCCAGCCCTGCGGTGCAGGATCTCGCCCGGCGCATCAAGACCGCGCAGACGGCGGAGATCGCCGACATGACCGCCTGGCTCGAGGCGTGGGGCGCCGACCCGGTCAGCGGCCACATGATGGATCACGACGGGATGGGCATGATGTCCGCCGCCGCCATGACCGCGCTCGAGAACGCGAAGGGACCCGCCTTCGACCGGCTCTGGCTCGAGGGGATGATCGCGCACCACGAGGGCGCGCTGATGATGGCCTCGCACATCGCCGACCGCGGCGACGACGCACGGGTGCAGAAGCTGTCCGAGGCGATCGATCAGTCGCAGACCGCTGAGATCGCCGAGATGAAGCAGCTGCTCGGGCAGTAGCCGCCGGGGCGCAGCGAGCCTCGCTACCCTGCAGCCATGCCGCGCATCGCCGATTCCCCTGCCATCCCCTCCGAGGGGTGGGCCGTCCTGCACCTCGTGTTCGCGATCGCGGGCGACCGCACCGACGAGCTCGACCTCGCTGAGGCGCAGGCGCTGATCGACGCCTTCGCCGCCGAGCAGGACGCGCAGGTGATCAGCTTCAGCGTGGTGGGGGCCGGCGCCGACTTCGGCCTGATCCTCGTGCACCCCGACCTGGCGCGCGTGCATCGTCTGCATCGCGACCTCATGCGCACGCCGCTCGGCGACGTGCTGATCGAGGTGCCGGAGAAGAGCATGGTCTCGATCACCGAGGCCAGCGAGTACATCAATCCGGACAACCCGAACGTCGAGCAGCTGCGGGAGGGGCGCCTGCACCCGCGCAACCTGCCCGACACCCGCCTCATCTGCATCTACCCGATGAGCAAGAGCCGCGAGGTCGGCGCCAACTGGTACGCCCAGGACTTCGACGAGCGCCGCCGCCTGATGGGCGGGCATGGCCGGCTCGGCTCGACCTTCGCCGGGCGCGTCTCGCAGATGATCACCGCTGCGACGGGGCTGTCGGACTGGGAGTGGCAGGTCACGCTCTTCGCCGAGGATCCCAAGGCGATCAAGGACATCGTCTACGAGATGCGGTACGACGAGGCCTCGGCCGTCTACGGCATCTTCGGGCCGTTCACGATCGGCCTCGCCGCCCCCTTCGCGGATGCGCTCCGCGAAGCCGGGCTGACGGTCGCCTGATCTAGCCCGTCGTCCAGCTGCCGGTCAGAGCCGCGCCCCGCGCTGCGCACGGTTCGTCGATCGGCTTGAGCTCCATGCTCGTGGACGTCGCCATCGTCACCGTGTACGTGCCGGGCGCGGAGCCGCACGCGCCGCCCGTCAGCGACAGGACCTCCTTGACCGGGTCGGGGAACGACGCCGTGGCCGTGCCTTCGTCGGCGCCGTCGCTCCACGACGTCGCGCCGCCCTTGGCGAACCGCAGCTCCCCGCCGTCGCGCCGCCACGTCGGCACGAGGAACGACGGCGTCAGGCCGTTCACGACGTTGGACGGGTCGTTCATGGACGAGCTGTAGGCCGGGTCGGCGCAGCTGCCGAGGCCGCACTGGACCCCGACCGCGCCGACGTTGACGACCGCGGCGACGCCGACGTAGGCGAAGACGACGATCGTCAGCAGGCTCGCCTTCGCGGGGCGCACGTAGGGCGTGTCGATCATCAGGAGCAGCGCGACGCCGAGAATGGCGGCCGCGGCCGCGACGAACGCCCACGTGTACAGATGCCAGCCGAGCGGCGCGCCGCCGTAGCCCGTGCACTGGCCGATCTCGTCGCCGGAGCAGATGTGCAGCGCGATCTGCCGGAGCGAGACGGCGCCGACCGTGAGCGCGCCGAGCAGCGTGACCCCGTAATGCGCGGGCCGCACGCCGTAGCGGAGGTTGAGCAGCCCGCCGGCGGCGATGGCGAAGAAGCCGAGGCGCTGCAGGAGGCAGAGCGGGCACGGCACCTCGTGCTGGCCGAACTGGATCGCGAGCGCACCGAAGACGAGTCCGACGGAGGCGACGACGGCGGCCGCGTTGAGCCAGAGAACCAGTCGGAGGCGCTGCTCGCCGGTCACAGGCAGAGGCCGATCACGTCGGTGGCGTGCACCTTCAGCATTGCGAGCGTCAGGATCATCGAGCCGATGGCGCCGAGCAGGGCGACGCGGTGGTAGCCGCGCCACATCACGACGCCGACGGCGAGCCAGGCGAGGAAGATCAGGACCACGCGGTGATGATGCCAGCCGCGGCTGTCGCCTCTTCGCTCCCGCATGCTCGGAGGAAGGCGCCGCTGATCAGGACGGGCGTTCGGGGTAGACTCCCGCGCACACGTGTACCGACGCGTGTGGTCGGTCGGGGGAGATCGTGATCAGGGTGAGCGCTCAGTGCTAGGCCGCGTCCTCCATGGCCTCGGGCACGTCTGCGTGCGCTACCGCTGGCTCGTGATCGTCCTGTGGATCGCCGCGATCATCGCCGGTTCGATCGTGATCGGCCGTGTCGGTGCGCTCACCAACAACGACCTCTCGCTGCCCGGTACCGGCAGCCAGGCGGCGACGGATGTGCTGACGACGTACTTTCCGCCGCAGGAGAACGGCAGCAGCCCGGTCGTCTTCTACGCCGAGGGCAAGGTGCAGGACGGGGGCAAGAACCAGAAGGCGATCACCGACACCTACAACGCGCTGAAGAAGGTCGAGCACGTCTACTCGGTGACGAATCCGTTCGCGAACTCGGCTGCCGGGCTCGTCAGCAAGGATGGCCACTACGCCTTCATCCCGGTGCTGCTCGACGTCAGCAGCGGCACGCTCAGCGAGGCCACGGCGCAGAGCGTCTACGACGTCGGCGTCAAGGAGGGGCGCGCGGCCGGCATGAAGGTTGACGTCGGCGGTCCGGTCGGCTCCACGCTCGGCACGCAGAGCACGGAGTCGAGCGAGATCATCGGCCTCGTCGCCGCGATGATCATCCTGCTCTTCACGTTCACGACCCTGGTCGCGATGGGCCTGCCGATCCTGACAGCCGTGCTCGGCCTGCTCGTCGGCTCCACGCTGATCGGCCTGATGGGGCACTTCACGAGCATCCCGTCGATCGGCCCGACGCTGGCCACGATGATCGGTCTCGGCGTCGGCATCGACTACGCGCTGTTCCTCGTGACCAAGCACCGCACGCTGATGCGCGAGCACGGCCTGCACGCCCGCCAGTCGATCCCCGAGATGCTCGCCACGAGCGGCGGCGCCGTGCTGTTCGCCGGGAGCACCGTGATCGTCGCGCTGCTCGCGCTGGCCGTCGCGCAGATCCCGTTCATCACGTCGCTCGGGTACGCCTGCGCGGTCGGCGTCTTCACCGCCGTGCTCGCCGGCCTCACGCTGCTGCCGGCGATTCTCGCCGTGCTCGGCGATTCGATCAACCGCGGCCAGCTGCCGTTCGTCGGCCGCCCGAGCAAGGGCCCGGCCAAGCTCGGCATCTGGGGCCACTGGGCGAACTCGGTCGTGGATCACCCGATCCGCTCATGCGTGATCGCATTCGTGCTGCTGGCGCTGATGATCGTGCCCATCTTCACGCTCGTCCTCGGACAGGAGGACATCGGCACGACGTCGCCCAAGACGACCGAGCGGCAGGCCTTCGACATGATCTCCGATGGCTTCGGACCGGGCTACAACGGTCCGCTCGTCGTCGCGGTCACCCTCGATCCGGTGGCCAAGGCCAGCGCGGAGTACACCAAGCAGTACAACCAGGCCCAGGCCATGCAGGCCGATCTCGAGGAGCAGCAGAAGACGCTGACGGCGCAGGCCAACGCGCTGCAGGCGCAGCAGACGAAGCTGGAGCAGCAGGCCAACGAGCTGAAGTCGCAGGCCGCCACGCTCGAGGCGCAATCGAAGCGGCTGGCCAAGGAGGCCGCGGGCGTGCGCAAGTCCGAGGCGGGGCTGCGCTTCGAGGAGAACCAGTTGACGCGCGAGGCGCGCCGTCTGGCCGCGCGCCGCAAGGTGCTCGACGAGCAGGTCGCGAACCTGACTGCGCGCCAGGCGACGCTCGAAGCGAAGCACACGTCGCTGCAGGCGGACCTTGCGCAGATCGCCGATGCGCTCGCCAACACGCCGGGTATCAGCCCGACGGTGCAGAACGCGCTGCTGACGGCGCAGGCGCGGCTGACGGAGGCCGACGCCACGGTGCAGCAGGGCATTGCCGCTGCGAGCACGCAGGCGGCGCGCATCCAGAAGCGCTCCGCGGTACTGGCCACGCAGGAGCAGAACTTCGCCAGGCGAGCCGCGAAGGTCTCGGCGAAGGCGGATCTCGTCGCGGCGGAGGCCGCCGCCATCGAGCGGCAGTCGGCCTCGCTGCGCGCGCAGGCCGCGAGCCTCCAGAAGCAGCAGGCCGTCCTGCAGCAGCAGGCCGACGCGCTGCAGCAGCAGGCCGACGAGCTGAAGCAGCAGCAGGCCGCCGCGGAGGCGGAGCAGCAGCAGGCACTCGACCTGAAGGACCAGCTGACCGCAGAGATGACGAAGGCCGGCGGCGACGAGCGCGGCACCGATCCGCGCATCGTCAAGCTGCAGGATGCGCTCGCGAAGCCCGCTGACGTCCAGCGCGTCGTGCAGCCCATGATCAACGACAAGGGCAACGCGGTGATCCTCAGCGTGATCGCCAAGAGCCGCCCCGCGGCGCGGGCCACGGCCGACCTCGTGCACCAGCTGCGCGACGAGACCATCCCGCCGGCGCTGTCGCCGGGCATGGTCGCCGACGTCGGTGGCACGACCGCCGGCAACGTCGACCTCGCCGCGCTGATCACCTCGAAGCTCCCGACGGTGATCCTCGTCGTGATCGCCCTCAGCTTCCTGCTGCTCCTCTTGGCGTTCCGCTCGCTGCTGATCCCCGTGCAGGCGTCGATCACGAATCTGCTGTCGGCCACGGCCGCGTTCGGCGTCTTGACGGCCTGCTTCCAGTGGGGCTGGGGGCTCGACCTCGTGGGCCTCGACTCGCCCTACGGCACGGTGCCGATCGCGAGCTACGTGCCGCTGATGATGTTCGCGGCGCTCTTCGGCCTGTCGATGGATTACGAGGTGTTCTTCATCAGCACCGTGCAGGGCTTCCACGCCAAGGGGATGAGCCACGAGGAGGCGCTCCGCCACGGCCTCGCCGTCAGCGCGCGTGTCGTGTTCGCGGCGGCACTGATCATGATGAGCGTCTTCGGCAGCTTCATCCTGATCGACGATCCGATCATCAAGCAGTTCGGCGTCGGCCTCACGGTCGCCGTGGCGCTCGCCGCCTTCCTCGTGCTGTTCCTCGCGCCGGCGATGCTCGTGCTGTTCGGCCGCCGCACGTGGTCATTGCCCGGCTTCCTCGACAGGATCATCCCGGACCTCGATCTCGAGGGGAACAAGCGGTCGATCCCCGACGGCACGGCCGCGCCGGCGGCAGCCGCCGATCACGGAGTGGCTTCCTCGTAATCCGTGCGTCACACTTCGTCCAACACCATCGTGGAGGCGGACGTGGACCTGAACCTCAATCGCAAGGGCTTCCTGGCCCTCACCGGCGGCACCAGCCTCGCGGCGTTCCTCGCGGCCTGCGGCGGCAGCTCGAGCTCCGACTCGTCCGGCGGCAGCGGTGATGCGGCGACGACGGCGGCCGCGGCGGCCCAGAGCACCTTCGATCCCGCCACGGAGCCGGGCGGTCCGATCGAGATCTTCACGTGGGCCGGCTACGACGACAGCGAGCAGGGCGCCCCGTGGATGTGGGCGGACTACGAGGCCAGCGAGTACGCCACCGAATCGCCGCTCAAGTTCACCTTCCTCGAGGACGACACGCAGGCGCTGTCGAAGGTCGCCTCCGGCTACGCGCCCGACATCGTCCATCCGTGCATCGCCTGGACGCAGAAGTGGAAGGAGGCGGGCCTGATCCAGCCGCTCGACCTCACGCTGCTGCCCGATTGGGACGGCATCCCGGAGGACGTCAAGTCCGGCGGCAAGATCGACGGCGTCTACTACCACATGCCGTTCGACGTGGGCTTCTCGTCGATCGCCTACGACGCCGACGTGGTCAACTTCGACAACGTCGGTGGCGAGGAATCCTGGAAGATCTACCTCGACGACGCGTACAAGGGCAAGATGTCGTTCTTCGCCGACCCCTCGGCGATCATCTGCATCTCGTACATGATGAACGAGGGCGCGGTGAACCCGAACGTCCTCGACGACGCGCAGATCGCGGCGGCGAAGGAGACGGCGCTCAAGTGGAAGCCGAACCTGCGCAACTACTGGACGTCGCAGACCGACACGGTCAACGACTTCGTCAACGGCAACCTGGTCGCGACCTACACCTGGCCGGACGGGTACTGGCGCATCAAGAACCATCCGAAGATGAAGGACCGCAACATCCAGTACATGTGGCCGAGCGAGGGTCGCCTCGCCTGGGTCTGCGGCATGGCCATCAGCGCCGGGACGAAGCAGCCGGGGCGCGCCTCGCTCGCCATGGCCTCGGCCAACACGCCGGCCGCCGGCGCCGCGCTCACCGACTACTTCCAGTACACGTCGGCGCAGCAGAAGGACGTCCAGGAGCTGATCAAGGACAAGGAGCTGATCAAGGCCTTCTCGATCGACGACCCGTCCGCCTGGAAGTCGCCGCGCACGTGGTTCGAGGCGTACCTGCCGAACGCCAAGCAGGTCATCGACGCGGGCGAAGAGGTCAAGGCCTCGTAGCGCAGGAGCGGGGTGGGGTCCGAGGATCCCGCCCCGTGTGCGCGCCGCTCTAGGTGGACGTGAGGCGACGCGCCGCGAGCGGATCGGTCGCGGTCAGCGGCGCGGTGACGCAGTCGAACGGCAGCTGCCAGAGCTTCGGCAGCAGGTCGCAGGGGATCATGATCCCGTGGCCGAGGGCGTAGTCCATGTGGGCCTCGCCGAGCAGCGCCGCCCGCTTGGCGCCACGGCTGCCGGTGACGAGACGGGTGAGGAACGCGATCTGCTTCGGGTGGAGCAGCTCGCGCATGCGCTCGTCGTAGCGGGAGAGACGCAGAGTCTCGAGCACCACGCTGCGCTGCGTGGCGAGCGCGGGCGTCTGGTACTCGCGCCAGGTGACGGCCTCGCCGATCGCGACGCCGTGCTCGGCGGCCACGTCGGCCACGAAGGCGTGCGTCTGCTCCATGCCCTTCGGCTGCAGCTGCTCGGTCGCGGCGATGAAGAGGTCGAGCTTGGTGGCGTAGCGCGAGAACACGAAGCCCTGGCTCACCTTCGCGCGCCGGCAGATCTGCGTGAGCGTCGAGGCGGCGTAGCCCTTCTCGCCGATGCACGAGATGGT